>RDXT01000583.1 GCA_004292985.1 Bacteroidota bacterium | reverse complement strand
GATGAGCTTTTCAAATGTACTGATCACAGCGCACCAGGCCTTTTTTACGCGGAATGCCCTCTCTCAGATAGCCGCGACAACGGTAGGCAGCCTCACGGCTTTCGAAAAGGGAGAAGCGCTCATAAATGCAGTGTGAACAGTTGACAGGGAACAGGGAACAAATGCCTCAGGAAACCACCAACACCACCTTCTTCCCTTCAACCAAAGCTCCCGCAATCTGCTGATACACAGACTTATACCCCTGCTCGCTGTACCAGAGTTCGCGGGCTTTGGAGGTATCTTCCTCACGCACAGGCTGCGTACCAACGGCAATCGAGCCATAGAGATAAGCCGCTTCGTTGCCGATGAGCAGATATACAAACTCATTGCCGTTTTTGCTGATCTGGATCATGCCTTTGTGCAGTGGGCCAAAACGGAAGGCATAGGTGGTATGTTTGCCACCTTCGCTGCGCAGCGAAAGGGGATACTCGCCCGGAGCGAGGGGCTTGAGGGCACTTTCGAGGGTGTAGCCTACGGGCTGTCCGCCGATGGTCAGTTTACCCAGAATATCCTGGCTGCCCGTGCTGTAGCGCTTGAGTTCGACCCGCAGCTCAGCGCCAGGGCTTTGTTTGGGCTTTTCCTCTGCTTTGGGGGCGACAGGAGGCACAGGCGTTTGCGCAGGAGGAGTCACAGGAGCCGGACGACCCGCTCCCAGCTTTTGGAATAACTGTTGCAGCCACTTAAACATATCGGAAGTGTTTATGCAAGTATAGCAAGGATTCCTTTTCCATGAGCCTGAAATGTGTTTTCTTCGGAAAATTTTCACCCTTCAGCTACTTTTACCCCTATGAACTCCCGAAAAAACATTTCCTCCGGCGCCGTATGGGAGGGTATCGTAGGCTACTCGCGTGCTGTGCGCATCGGACAGGTGGTCGAAGTTGCGGGTACCACTGCGGTCGAGGGAGACGAGGTACTCCACCCCAATGATATGTACAAACAGACCTTTTTCGCTCTTCAGAAGATTGAAAAGGCACTGCTTGAGGCAGGCGCTTCGCTGCAAGACGTGGTGCGCACGCGTATCTATGTTACTGATATCAGCCGCTGGGAAGAAGCGGGCCGCGCACATGGCGAATTTTTTCGCGATATTCGTCCCGCCGCTACGATGATCCAGGTCTCTGCGCTGATCCGCCCGGAACTGGTGGTCGAAATAGAGGCAAGTGCAATTATTTCATCCTCAACTGTTTATCCATGAAAGTAGCCCTGGTAGCCCACGACAGCCGTAAAAAGGAACTGGCCGAATGGGTAGGCTGGAACTGGAAAAAGCTGATCAGCCACGACCTCATCTGTACAGGTACCACCGGACGGATTGTCGAGGCAGAACTGCGCAGCCGCCTGCCCGACGATGTCGAGCGCCATATTTCGCTGTTGCGTTTAAAGTCCGGGCCTTTGGGCGGCGACCAGCAGCTGGGGGCGATGATCTGTGAGGGGAAAATAGATTTTTTTGTCTTTTTCTGGGACCCCATGAGCGCCCAGCCCCACGATGTGGACGTAAAAGCCCTGCTGCGGATCGCCGTCTTATATAATATTCCCACTGCGAGCAACCGTTGTACCGCCGATTATCTCATTTCTTCTCCCTGGTTTGATGAGGAGCATCCCCGCTCCGAGCCGGATTTCAGCGATTATTTGAACAGGAGCGTTTGACATGGAAAAAATCACCACAGGCCAGACCTATGAGCAGGCCTTTCAGTTCAGCCAGGAGCAGGTGAATGCATTTGCCCTCCTGAGCGGGGATCATAACCCCATTCACCTCGACGCGGAGTACGCTGCCAAAACCGCCTTTCGCCGCCCGATTATCCACGGTTTTCTGGCCGGGAGCGTATTTTCGAAGATATTGGGTATGGATTTTCCCGGTGAAGGGAGCATTTACCTGAATCAGACCCTTTCTTTTCTGCGGCCTATGTATGTGGATACGGCCTATATCGCCCGCCTGACGGTGCTCGAAGCCGATGCCACCAAACGCCGCGCACGCATCAAAACCGAAATTCTGGAGCAGGAAAGTGGCCGGATCATGACCGAAGGCGAGGCCGAGGTGCTGAATAAACAGCGCATCTGATATTCTTCCTTGTCCTTCTATCATAATCTTTGCAAATTTGCAGGGATATGGAGCAGCAGCCCAGACTCGACCTTTTTCCGGCAGGGAAACTCACCCTTACCCTCCAGCGCCTCTGCCACGAACTGGCGGAGAACTACGGCGATTTTCAGGATACTGTGATCATCGGCGCGCAGCCCAGAGGCGTGTTCCTGGCCCGCCGTATTGGCCTGATTATCAAAGAGATTGTGCCTACTGCCGACTTACCGCTCGGTGAGCTGGACGTTACTTTTTACCGCGACGACCTGCGGCGGCACGCAGCCCCGCTTCAGCCCAACCAGACCCGGATCAATTTTCAGATCGAAGACAAGCGGGTGATTCTCGTGGACGATGTGCTCTATACGGGTCGCAGTGTCCGCTCCGCCCTCGATGCCATGCTGGCCTTTGGCCGCCCCCGTTCGGTGGAACTGCTGGTGCTGGTGGACCGCCGCCACAAGCGCGAGCTGCCTATCGAGCCGGGATATGTCGGCATAGCCGTAGATACCATCGAAACCCAGCGCGTGCTGGTCGAACTGAAAGAAAGCGGCGGCAATGACGAAGTGTTTCTCATAGACCGAACCTAATGTAATTGTTACCTGCCTCATGCCCCTAAGCACCCGCCACCTCCTGGGAATCAAGCACCTGCGGCCCGAAGATCTGCACCTGATTTTCGAAACGGCAGACAATTTTAAAGACATCATCAACCGCCCCATCAAAAAGGTGCCTTCGCTGCGGGATGTAACCATTGCCAATCTCTTTTTTGAAAGCTCTACCCGTACCCGCATTTCTTTCGAGCTGGCCGAGCGCCGTCTCTCAGCCGATGTGGTCAATTTTGCCGCCTCAGGCAGCAGCGTTTCCAAAGGCGAGACCCTGCTCGATACGGTCAATAACATCCTCGCGATGAAGGTGGACATGGTGGTGATGCGCCATCCGCTGCCGGGCGCTCCGGTATTTCTGAGCAAACATATCCGGGCCAATATCGTAAATGCGGGAGACGGTACCCACGAACACCCCACCCAGGCCCTGCTCGACTGCTTCTCACTCAGGGAAAAATTTGGCAGCCTCGAAGGGGTAAAAGTGGCCATCGTCGGAGACATCACCCATAGCCGCGTCGCATTGTCCAATATCCTCGCACTCAATATGCTTGGGGCAAAAGTAAGGGTCTGCGGACCGCCTACGCTGATCCCCCGCCACATCGCCAGCCTGGGTGCGGAGGTGTCATTTGACCTGCGCGAAACCCTCGAATGGTGCGATGCCGCCAACATGCTCCGCATCCAGCTCGAACGCCAGGACATCAAGTATTTCCCCAGCCTCCGCGAATACACCATGCGCTATGGCCTCGACCTGCCCTTGCTGAACAGCTTAGATAAAAAACTGGTGATTATGCACCCCGGACCTATTAACCGGGGCGTGGAAATAACCTCCGAAGTGGCTGATTCTGAGCAGTCTATCATTTTGGATCAGGTAGAAAACGGTGTGGCGGTCCGTATGGCGGTGCTCTATCTGCTGGCCGGAACCTAATAGATTAAGAACCCTTTTTACATGAAACGCATAGACTGGATGGTGCTGCGCATGCTTATTTCGCCGCTGGTGATGAGCTTTTTTATTGTGCTGTTTATTCTGGTAATGCAGTTTATGTACTTCTATATCAATGAAGTACTGGGTAAGGGCCTCGATCCGGCGGTGCTGGGGCAACTGGTGTTTTACGCCTGCGGACGTATGGCCCTGCTTGCGCTTCCGATCGCTGTGCTGGCCTCCTCTCTGATGACCTTTGGGGCGATGGGCGAGCATTATGAGCTGGCTGCGATGAAATCCACCGGGATGAACCTGTTTAAAATCATGCGTTCCTCGCTGGCTTTTGCAGTGGTGCTCACGGTATTGTCCCTCTGGTTTTCGCTCGAAGTGGCCCCCCGCGCCAACCTGAAGTTTTTCAGCCTTTTCTATGATATTCAGCGGAAAAAAGCCGATCTCGCCCTGAAACCCGGCTATTTTTATTCCGATATAGATGGATACGCCATCCGCATTTCCAATAAAAGCAAAACGGGCACCCTCTACGATGTGCAGATCTACAACCACTCCGAAAACCGGGGCAGTGTGGATGTGATTCTGGCTGATTCGGCACGTATGTATCTGAAAACCAATGCCCTCAAAATGGTGCTGTATCACGGGGTACGTCACGAAGACTACCGCCCCGAGCCGGAGCATCCGGAGAGTTTTCCCTATGGCCGCACCTACTTCGACTCGCTGATCTACCAGTTTACCCTCCAGGGATTTGCGCTTTCCCGCACCGACGAAACCCAGTTTCGCCACCAGATTACGCTGAATGGCAACCAGTTACAGGGAGCCATAGACAGCATCGGCGCGCAGCGGGTTTCGTTTAAAACCAAGGCATTTACCCAGCTGGGCCGCTACAACAAAGTGGATTCTTCCTTTGTCGAGCCAGATAAACCTGTAACCAAGCCCAGTGACCCGGAGCCGATAGCTAAGATCGAGCCAGGGCCGCTGATCCTCTACGAAGTAGGCATGAATGACCGCCTCTTTGAGTGCATCGAGCCGGAGCTGAGGACAGATGTGGTGAGTCGTTCGCAGGTAAATATCCGGGCGGTAAAAAGCTACCTGGAGTTTATGGTCAAAAAGAAAGAGGACCAGAACAAAGCAGACCGGAGCTATCGCTATGAGTATTACCAGCGGTTTTCGCTGCCGGTGATCACCATTTTTTTCATGCTGATCGGCGCATCGCTGGGAGCGATTATTCGCAAAGGAGGTCTGGGAGCGCCTTCGCTCATTTCCATTCTGCTTTTCGTAATCTTTTATATTCTCACCAGTTACGGGCGGAAATTCGCCAAAGAAGATGTCTGGGAGCCTTGGTTTGGGGCCTGGGTACCGATCATTGTATTTGCACCTCTGGCTGTGTATTTCACCCACCAGGCCACCACCGATGCCCGTCTCTTTGACGAAAGCGCCTGGGCTATGTGGAGGGATACTTTCAGAAATCTGGTGGAACGGCTGAGGAGGAAGCGATGAAGGGGGCGGCTTCGCCCGGAGCATTTCAACAGCGGCAGCGCCGCATAATGCCTCACGCCCTTGAAAAAACCCACTCCGTTTCCGTTGAAACATCCTCCCGGAAGCGGTAGCCCATGCCCGTAAAGGCCTTCAGCCCTTCCACATCCACAATCCGCTCGCGGATCACATAGTCGCTCATCGCGCCGCGCGCCTGCTTGGCGTACAGGAAAATAGATTGCAGTTTACCCTTGCGCTCTTCCTTAAACACAGGCGTAAGAATCTGCCCCCGGATACTGGCCGTTTTCACAGACTTAAAGTACTCCTCGGAAGCCAGATTGACCAGCACCTCAGAGCCGGATTCAGCGATGGCATCGTTTAAGGCCAGACTGATGCGCTCGCCCCAGAACTCGTAGAGGTTTTTGCCGCGCGCATTTTTAAAAGCGGTTCCCATCTCAAGGCGGTAGGCCTGCATCAGGTCGAGCGGGCGAAGCAAGCCATAGAGGCCGGAGAGAATGCGCAGGTGTCGTTGGGCAAAGGCAAAATCCTCTTCCGTATATGCTGCCAGCGTGAGGCTCAGATATACATCGCCTTTAAAACTCAGCAGGGCCTGCTTGGCATTTTCGGGGGTAAACGGAAATGAAAGCTGCTGGTAACGCTCATAATTCAGCTCCGAAAGCGCAGGGCTGAGGTCCATCAGTTTCCCGATCTCCGCCGGGCTGAGCTGCGCAAGCTCCTGTGCCAGCATCTGTGTATCCTCCTGAAAGAGAGGCTGCGTAAAAACAGAAGTATAACGGCTTTCTTCGCTCAAATCCAGCTTTTTGGCAGGAGAAATGATCAGCAACATAAAAAAGGGCTTAGTGCAATGCTGAGACCAAGTTAGAAAATTCCCGGAAAAGCGTATCTTCATCATTCAAAAGAAAAAATTATGACTACTTTCTCACTCATTTTATCTCTGATGCTGTCCAGCGGCATGTTCGCCCCTGCGCAGCCCCCCAAGCGGCTCCTGAAAGCCGATCCCGGCATCCAGTTGTATAGCCTCCGCGAGCAGTTTTCCAAAGACGTTCCCGGAACCCTCGCATGGGTAAAGGCCCAGGGAATTACCGAGGTGGAAACCGCCGGATACTACGGCATGACTGCCCAGCAGTTCCGGGGTGAACTCGACAAAGCCGGCCTCAAAGCCGTTTCGATGCACGTTGGCTATGACCGCCTGAAAAACGACATCCCCGGCCTCGTAGCCGAAGCCCGTGCCGTAGGCGCTACCTATGTAGGGCTGGCCTGGTACCCACACTCCGGAGACTTTACGATGGAAATGGCCAAGCAGGCTGTTGCTGAGTTCAACGCCTTCGGTAAAGCCCTGAAAGACAATGGCATCCAGTTTTTCTACCACAACCACGGCTATGAATTTCAGCCCTGGGAAGGCCAGACTTTGTATGACTACATCGTCAACAATACCGACCCTTCACTGGTAGCCCTCGAAATGGACGTGCAGTGGGTGGTGCATCCTGGCCAGGACCCAGCTGCGCTGCTGCGTAAGTACCCCAGCCGCTTCAAACTGATGCACATGAAGGACCTGAAAAAAGGCATTCCTACAGGTAACCTCAGCGGTGGTGCAGGCAAAGATGCCAACGTAGTCATGGGACAGGGACAAACCGACTGGCCCGCTGTTTTCAAAGCTGCCCGCAAATCCGGCATCGAGCATTTTCTGCTGGAAGACGAGTCTTCCATCGTAACAGAACAAGTGCCGCTGAGCCTCAAGTACCTGCGCGGATACTGAGCCTTCCGGTGGAACGGATAAACGAAAAGGGCTGCTTCGGATAATGAAGCAGCCCTTTCTATTTACTTAACAATCAGCTATTTACAAGCCAAAAGCATAGTAATGTTTACCGGCCTTGCCTTCGTAAATCCCTTCGAGCATAATGCCGCCTTCTGACTGGCTCAGCACACGCTTCAGGTCCTCGACACTGCGAATCTCTTTACCCGCTGCGCGTGTGATGATAAAGCCTTCGCGGATATCCGTGCTCTGGCTCAGTTTGCCGTCAAATATATTCACCACTTTTACGCCGCCATTGATATTCAGGCGTCTGGCATCTTTTTCCGGGAGGGTTTCTAATTCAGCTCCCAGCACTTCGATGACAGGTCTTTCCTCTTTTTTCACCAGGTCCGTATTGCCGGCCAGGTTTTTAAGGGTCACATTCACATCGCGGCTGCCACCGTCGCGGAAGAGCGTTACGCTCACCTGGTTGCCGGGGCGAAGAGAGCCGATGGTCGCCTGAAGCTCAGAAGAGGTTTTTACGTTTTTCCCGTTAATGGCCGTAATCACATCTCCGGGGCGGATACCGGCAGCTTTGGCCGAGCCATTGCTCGTCACACTATCTATATATACCCCTTCGGTAAAAGGCAGGTTTTTGTCGCGGGCCAGGTTGCCGTCCACATTGCGGATGGTTACACCCAGATAGCCGCGCTGCACCGTACCATACTGCATCAGGTCTTCGACCACTTTGCGGGCCAGGTTTACAGGCACAGCGAAGGCATAACCCGAATACGAACCTGTGGGGCTGGCAATGGCCGTGTTAATCCCGATGAGGTTGCCTTCGAGGTCCACCAGGGCACCACCACTGTTTCCAGGGTTAACGGCAGCATCTGTCTGGATAAAGGATTCGATGGCGCTTCTGTTTTTCAGAATATTAATGTTCCGGGCCTTAGCGCTCACAATCCCGGCGGTTACCGTGGAGTTGAGGTTAAACGGATTGCCAATGGCCAGCACCCACTCGCCCACGCGTACTTCATCGGAATTACCGAGGGTAATGGGGGTAAGTTTGTCGGCATCTATCTTGAGCAATGCCAGGTCTGTGGTCGGGTCTGTGCCTACAAGTTCAGCCTTATAGGTATGGTTGTCATTGAGGCCCACTTCGATGTCTTCGGCACCTTCGATAACGTGGTTGTTGGTAACAATATAGCCGTCTTCTGACAAAATGATCCCTGAGCCTGTGCCTACCCGTGGCTGGGGTGTGCCCGGACGAAAGAAATCATCGCCAAAAAAGTCACGGAAAGGGGCGGGAATCGCCTGCTCACTTTCACTGCTGACCCCAGTAGATTTGATGTGAACGACCGAAGGCATGCCTTTTTCCGCAGCGAGGGTAAAATCGAGGGAGGCTTCGGCCCCGTACCTGCTTTGGATTACCTGTGCGGAATTGGGGTCCGCCACGTGAAATACAGTACCTTTACGGTTTACGAGAAGGGTAGAGGCGCCTAAGGTAAGGGCGCTGCCCAGGACTGCCGCGAGCACGATCATGATGACCTGGCGGCGATCAAGCGAACGAGTTTCATTCAGCCAATTCATACGATCCAAATGGTTTTTTAAACTGTGAGGATGTACGAAAGATCAGGCGGCGGGGTTGCGTGGATG
>RDXT01000873.1 GCA_004292985.1 Bacteroidota bacterium | reverse complement strand
TTAGTTAAAGCTTCAAATACTTCGTATCCAATACCTTTCCAGCTAAAAATATACTCAATGAAAAACGCCCCCGCCATCAACGAAGCCAACCAGCCCGAAACCGCCGTAATGACTGGATTGATGGCATTTTTGATGCCGTGCTTGATAATCAACTGATAAGGCGCACCTTCCGGAAGCTCCTGATAACCTTCGGCTGTAAAACGCAGGCCCGGACGTATATTCGTTATGACGACTTCGCCTTTGCTCCGAAAAATCAACTGCCCCCGTACAATCAGAAAAGGACGGCCTTCGAGGAGGTCTTCAAAATCGGCCTGCCGCACCGGATGAAAAAAAGTGTGTCCTGTTCTCATAGCTGAATGAATTAGGATACGATCTCCCCCACCAACGTCGCACTTGTCGCCTTCATCACCCGCACGCGCACATATTGCCCGGGTTCTAACCCCTCCACTTTCGGGAAAACGACCATCTGGTTGGCGTCGTTGCGGCCGCAGAAATCAGCTTCGGAACGGCGGGAATCGCCCTCGATCAGCACTGTGCATACCTGACCGATGCAGGCTTCGTTGATCTCGCGGGAGATTTGGTTCTGAAGGCTGATGATTTCGGTCAGACGCTGTTTTTTCACCTCTTCGGGCACATCGTCGCTCAGGCGTTTGGCAGCGGGGGTGCCGGGACGCTCGGAGTAGGCGAACATAAACGCGTGGCTGTAGCGCGAAAGGGCCATGACTTCGAGGGTTTCGCGCTGGTCATCGTCGGTTTCGGTGCAAAAGCCGGAAATGATGTCGGTGGAAATGGCGCATTCGGGCATGATCTCGCGGATGCGCTGCACCTTGCCAAGGTACCACTCGCGGGTGTAGCCGCGGTTCATCAGGTCGAGAACGCGGCTGCTGCCCGATTGCAGGGGCAGATGGATGTATTTGCAGATGTTGTCGTGGGCGGCCATGGTGTGCAGCACCTCGTCGGTGATGTCTTTGGGGTGCGAGGTGGAGAAGCGCACGCGCAGGTCGGGTGCGATGCGGGCAATGCGGTCGAGGAGCTGGGCGAAGTTGACCAGTTCGTGTCCGACACTTCGACTGTGCTCAGTGACCGGGGAAGCGGCACTTCGGCTGTGCTCAGTGGCCGGATTGGTTTGAGCGGTTTTGAGTATTTGTGCTTTGCCTTTAAGGCTATCGTCGGAGGACCAGAGGTAAGAGTCCACATTCTGGCCCAGGAGGGTTACTTCGCGGTAGCCCTGGGCATAAAGGTCGCGGCATTCCTGCTCGATGGAGTGCGGATCGCGGCTGCGCTCGCGCCCGCGCGTGAAGGGCACCACGCAGAAGCTGCACATGTTGTCGCAGCCGCGCATGATGGTCACAAAGGCGCAGATGCCATTGGAATTGAGGCGGACCGGGCTGAGGTCGGCGTAGGTCTCTTCGCGCGAAAGCAGCACGTTGATGGCTTTCTGGCCGCTTTCGACTTCCTCCAGCAGGCGGGGCAGGTCGCGGTAGGCATCGGGACCTACGACAATGTCCACGAGTTTTTCCTGCTCGATCAGGCGGCCTTTGAGGCGCTCGGCCATACAACCCAGCACGCCGATCATCAGATGTGGTTTGCTTTCTTTTTTCTTGCGGAAATACTGAAGGCGCTGCAGGGCTTTGTCTTCGGCGTTTTCGCGGATCGAACAGGTATTGATAAAGAGCAGATCGGCGGCTTCGGGGTCGGTGGTGAAGCCATAGTCCATGGAGGTGAGCACCGAGGCTACGATCTCCGTGTCCGAAAAATTCATCTGGCAGCCATAGGTTTCGATATAGGCCAGCCGCTCCGGGTGCCGGGTGAGCGGATTTCCTTCAAAGGCTGTTCCCTGAAGGGTTTCATCCATCGTTTTCTCCACGACCGGGGCAAACGTACGTTGGGTGATCTTGTCGCGCATGCAGATAGAAAAGTGAGAAAAGGACCAACAGGCTACAAAAATAGAGAAACTTTCTGACATAATGTCAGAAAGTTCCCGAAACTCTTTCTTCGATGGTGAGGGTATACGACCCGAAATCGGCTCTTTCCCTCACGATAAATCTACCAGCGCCTGCCAATAGTTACGTGTGCACGCGGATAGAATCCGGCGTACAGATACCGGGGCCGTAGCCTGAACCCCGCCTGTTCAAAAGTCGCCATTCGGGTGTATCCGGGGTAGTTAACTGAATGAAACTGGTACTCGATGCTGCCTTGCACGTCCAGGTACCAGCGGTTGTCTGCTTTAAACAGCAGCCGCTTTCCAGCCGTGATGCCGCTGCCATAGATCCATGCCGACGCATACCGAATAGCCGTGTTGTC
>RDXT01000872.1 GCA_004292985.1 Bacteroidota bacterium | reverse complement strand
CCCTTCGCTGGATCGGCGGCCTGGCATGGCTTCAGCGGGCACGCTTCCGCGATGTGCGGGTGATGGAATATGCGTGGCAAAACCAGCTCAACCGCCTCGCTACCCGCATGGGGCTTCATAAGACCCTGCTGCTGATCGAGTCGCCGCATATCAGTTCTCCGATGGTGATCGGTCACCTGCGTCCGGTGATCCTGTTTCCGGTGGGCCTGATTACAGGGCTTTCTCCCGAACAATTAGAGGCTATTTTTGTGCACGAACTGGCCCATATCCGCCGCTATGACTTTGTGGTGAATCTGGTTCAGACCTGGATCGAAACGATCTTTTTCTACCATCCGGCCTCCTGGTGGATTTCGGCCCGGATCCGCGACGAGCGCGAGCATTGCTGCGATGATATAGCCGTAGCCTTTGCCGACCCGATGGCCTATGCCCGTGCCCTGACAGAACTGGAGTCCCGCAGACTGGCCGCTGTCCAGATGGCCCCTGCCCTTCAGGGTCGCCGCAAACACCTGCTGCACCGCATCAAGCGCCTGCTGGCGCCGGAGGCACAGACGCAAAATACCCGCAGCAAGGCTATGTATGCCGTTATGCTGTTGTTTACCCTCGTTCTGATGACATGGATCAGCCCCCGCGTTTCTTTTGCACGGGAGGTGATTGCAGAAGGGATCACGACTTCGATCGGCATACTGGAAAACAGCCTTCCTCCCTTCATCAGTTCGCCCTGGAAAAAAGAAGCCCTGCCCGCATCTCCGGAGGCTTCCTCAGCCGAACTGGCCGAAATTTCGCCGCTGCCTGATCTCTATGTGACGCTGGCGCTGAACGATACGCCTCCGCCTGCGCCGAGGGCCTTTCAGGTGCCACCTGTGCCCCCCGTACCGCCTGTTCCGGCTGTGCCTCCGGTGCCACCCTTTCCTCCGATGCCTCCCATTCATTTCCAGTTTAATGGAGACAGCACTACTGCGACCTTCGATGAGGAAGCCTGGGAAAAGAGCCGCGTAGAATGGGAGCAAGCCCATGAAAAATGGCAGGCTGATTTTCAGAAGCAGTGGGAAGGTTATGGCAAAGCCTGGGAAGAATTCGGTAAGCAGTTTGAAAAGAATTTTGAGGCATACAACGACGAAGAAAATGAAGTAGAGGTAGAAGTAGATGCCCGCCGTCTCAGAGAGATGAACCATCGTTCGGAGGAAATGAGCCACCGCCGCCTCGAAGAAATGGAACGCCTGCGCGAACTCCAGCACGATCAAATGGAAAACCAGCGTGAGGAAATGCGCCGCCAGCAGGAGCACATGCGCGAGGAAATGGAGCATGTCCGCGAACAGGCAGAGCGCGCACGCGTAGATGCCGGACGCGCCAGGGCACATGCAGAAGAGATCCGTGCCCGGATCGAAACCGTAGAGAAGGAACTTCGCCGCGAACTGCTCCGCGACGGCCTGATAGAAAGCGAAAGAGGCCCCCTGAACATTAAAAATAACGGTAAACACCTGGAGATCAACGGCAAAAAGCTCGAAGGTCAGCAGGAAGAAAAGTACCGGAGGATTCTGGAGCGCTTTGAGGAAGTGAACGACTGAAACAGGGAACAGGGGACAGGGAACAGGGAACAGGGAACAGTTGACAGGGTTCAGGGAACAGATTACAGAGTTTGCTGGTGAGTGGTCTCTGACCCGAACCTTATATCTCACTGAGAGCGGTCTCCAACCGAGGCCGCTCTCAACTTTTTTTAATAAAAAATGCAACTTTTTATTCCGAAACCCGAAGTGTTGCAAAAAATGCAACTCGCTTTCCTTTCGGAGCCGATTTTGTTGCAAAAAATGCAACTATTGAAAACCCACCGCAAAAAGCACTTATGATCGAAAAACAGGGGAAGGTAGCTTTGATCTATCAACCAAAGAGCTACCCGAATTTTTACATTCAACGTACTTACCATTCCCCAAATCATGAAACCGCTATCCCCTTTATTCCCCCTATCTCCTCTATTCCTCCTCCCGTTCCTCCTCTCCGGCTGCTTCGGCGGCGGCGAACCTGCCCCTGCCCCCACGCCCAAAGAAGACAAACTGCCCCCCATCACCCAAATCGGGGCCAATACCTTTGGATGTAAGGTGAATGGGAAGGTGTGGGTGCCGAAGGGGAATGGCTTTGGCGGGCCTATCCAGTCGATGTATTATTATGGAAATTCAATTACCCTTAGCGGTAGGAGGAATTACCAACAATCTGATGGTACGGAGTTCTCTCAAAGTATAGGCTTCCTATTAGAGGGTCCTATCGAATCCGGAACATATATGCTTACACATAGAAGACCTTCCAATCCTAAC
>RDXT01000582.1 GCA_004292985.1 Bacteroidota bacterium | reverse complement strand
ACTTCCCGAATTCAAGTCCATAACCATAGTTATCAACTGTTGAACCTTTTATGACTTCTTGACTTTCTAAAATGGTTTTTCTGCTGAAAGTCGAAATGCCTTTGCCTTGAACGAGTTTTTCCCATTGTATCTGGTCTTCCAATGAAGAGAAAATATTCCCATCGCCACAAACATTCCAAATCCAGTTATACGTTTTCCAGGTTTCAAAATTGAAGTATGCTCTTGCGATCTGTCCACGAATTTTTGTAAAGTCACTCTCGAAAGAAGTGTTAGGCATATTCAGTTGCTCAAACATCTCATTTGTGTATTCTACAAAGGTTTTCTTGGAGGCTTTTTCTACAATTAAAGCCAATAGAATGTAGTTCGTGTTGCTATATAGATACGTAGTGCCTGGTTGAAAATTCAAACCAGTCTGTTTCGCAATCAAAGCTAATACATCGTTGTTGTTAAAGGATTCTTTCCACCAGGTATACCCTTGTAATGACCATAGATCATAGCAATCTCTGATGCCACTTGTATGAGTTAACAAATGCTGAATAGTGATTTCCGCCTTAATTTGGGGGTATAATTCTGGAAACCATTTTCTGATATCGTCAGAAAGGTTAAGTTTATTTTGGTCAACTAAGGTCAATACTGCCAATGCAGTGAATTGTTTGCCATTTGAAGCAATGTTGAAACGTGTAGAATTCCGGATAAGCGTACTGTCTGTTAAGTCTGCGTAGCCTGCATACTTTTCATACATCACGTTCCCGTCCTGAATAATAGCGGTTGCAATACCAGGGGCGTTTTTGGGTACGTCTTGTGTTGCAATGCTATCAAGAAGTTTGATGTGTTTGGGTGTCAGAGCGACTTGCGTTTGTCCATTTGAAATGGAGCCTGCAATAAGAAGAAAGCCCAGGAGTAATTTTCTCATTTTTTGAAATGTTGACTTTGAAGTTGACAAAAGTCCTGCTATTCAGCCAACAAGGCGCTTCAAATCCTGATTTGACACCTATTTTTTGTGTTTTTTTTCAATATATTCTTTTGGATTCAGGGATGTCGCTCTTTTAAAAGCTCTGTTGAAGGTGGACTTGGAATTAAAACCACATTCAAAAGCAAGACTCAGAAAAGTGTGAATGTTGTGTTCGCCCTCTTGAACTTTTTGAAGGAAGGCGTTGATTCTATAGTGATTTACAAAGTCATTAAAGTTCATATTGAATCCTTGATTAATGACTTGAGATACTTTCTTGGAATGAGTTCCTAATATGTTGCTTAGGTCTGATATTACAAGTTCTGGGTTCTCGTACAGTTTGTCAAGCACCATCAGATTTTCTATTTTTTCTTTCCATGTATCCAGGTCTGGTATTTCATTCTTTTCTTCTGACTTTCCGTTATCAGGACTTGTTAAAGGAAACGCCGTTTCAATCGTATTTGAATTTACCGGGGAATCTTTAAAAGAGGTGACTGATAATATTGAATTTGTATAGCCGCTTATTGACATGTAGTAGAAGAGAATTGAAAAACATACGTAATACCAAAACTTTTTCCCAAATTCATCCCACTCAGGGTTGACTATAAAAAATAGTATACGAATAGCAATAAGCAGCAAAAATGCTATCAGAAATCGTTTAGCCCACTTGAACATTACAGAATCAGCAAAACTCACTACATTATACGTTATCGCTTTATACGTATAGTAGGTTTTGAGGCTTTCAATCAGATAATAAATTAATGAGAATAGCCCAGCTATCTGATACCAATATGAAAAATCTTTGTCTTTGCCATCTTTGTAAAAAAAATCGTCTTTCAGAATGACTATATCTGTAAAGAAAACAGCAAAGGAATACATCAGATAGACTGAAGCAGGGATAAAATGAAGGTAATCATTTTTTGAAAACGTAAATGACTTATCAAGCAGATTTTTGAAATAGAAGTACAGAACGGGTGGCAACAAAAATAGTTGCTGAAAGGGGACATAAAAAAGAATGTTTCTATAGGGCTGTTGGGAGTACCATCCTGCATACCCAAGCATGAAAGGAGCTATATAAAAGGAACCTAATAGTGTAAATAAACTGAGCCAAAGACTTGGCTTGTTTTCAGCTTGTACACTTTTAATAAGCAGCAGAATGGAAAAGACAATTCCATGAAAAAAGAAAATGAGTAAAACCGAACTTTTTAAACTAAAGGAAAAAAACATTAATTATGTTTTGTTAGCATTTGAAATGCGTAGTTTCATTAGTATGGCACACAACATCCGTACTGACGCAACGACAGCACCCACCAACATACGCAATATCTCTCCCCCGGCTATTCTCCCCCCTCAAATCTCCGTATCTATATCCCAGGCCTCCAGAATATCTGCCATGCGCTTGGCGAAGCGGCTGCCCAGCGAACCGTCTATGATCCGGTGGTCGTAGGTGTGCGACAAAAACATCCGCTGGCGGATGCCGATCATATCGCCTGTAGACGTTTCGATCACTGCCGCGATTTTCCGGATGGCACCCGTCGCCATGATCCCCACCTGCGGCTGCAGGATGATCGGCGTACCCATGATGCTGCCAAAGGTACCGACATTGGACACGGTGTACGTGCCTCCTTCCAGTTCGTCGGCCTTCAGCTTGTTTCTGCGGGCGCGGTCTGCCAGGTCGTTTACAGCACCGGCGAGTCCGGCGAGGTTCAGGCGGTCCGCATGGCGGATCACCGGAACGATCAGGTTGTCGTTGGGCAGGGCCACCGCCACGCCGATGTGCACATCCTTTTTCAGGATGATTTTATCGCCCTCTACCGAGGCATTAAGGTTCGGGAACTCCCGCAGGGCACGCGCAGCCGCGATCACAAAGACCGGAGTCAGGGTGAGTTTTACGCCATAGCGGGCCTGAAAAGCGTCTTTTACCTTATTTCGCCACAGCACCAGATTTGTTACATCCGCCTCCACAAAAGAGGTTACGTGTGCCGAAGTCTGCTTGGAGAGCAGCATATTCTGCGCGATGATCTTGCGCATGCGGTCCATCTCGATGATCTCCACACCCGCGCCGGGAGCCGTGAACGCCGGTACGCTTACAGGCGCTTTTACCACCGGAATTTCGGCGGGTTTGGCAGGCGCTACCGGGGCTGCGACAGGCGCAGGGGCCTTGGTGCGTGCTTCGAGATAGACGAGAATATCTTTTTTGGTGACCCTGCCTCCGCGTCCGCTGCCTGCGATCCGGCCCAGCTCTTCGGTGCCGATGCCTTCGGTGCGGGCGATATTCATCACCAGCGGGGAGTAAAATCGGTCTTCGCCGTTGCCTTCGCTATCGGCATCTTCTGCCGGAACGAAGGGCACTTCAGCCGTGAGGGCCGGAGTTTCGGTGCGGGCCGGGCTGGCAGACTGCCCCGCAGCAGCCGTTTCGATCAGGGCAATCACTGCGCCTACAGGCACCACATCCCCTTCTTTAAAGCGCATTTCGGCGAGAACTCCCTGCACCGGAGAGGGCACATCGGAGTCCACTTTGTCGGTGGCAATTTCGAGCACAGCCTCTTCGGCAGCAATGGCGTCGCCGATAGATTTGGTCCAGCGAAGGATTGTCGCCTCGATGATGCTTTCGCCCATTTTGGGCATCGTCAGTTCAAATAGAGCCATAGTATTCGCAGTCGGGGGGGGAGAGCGTTTTGCGAAAATCCGCCCTCAAAGGTAGAGATAAATTTGAAATCCCCGCACGCGATTGCGCCAGAGTTAACACACCCCGCCTACTGCTTCAGGAATCGCGACTGCATCACCCGGCCATCGGCAAGCCGCGCGCGCAGGAGATAGCAGCCCGGAGCGAAATTGCTCAGGTCGAGGGTAGAGCCTGTGGCAGTTACCGGGATCACGCGCCCCATCATATCCACGAGCTCCATTCCGGCGGGCATATCGGCGGCGATGTGCAGCTGATCCTGTGCAGGATTGGGGTAAAGTGCGAGCGCGCCAGGTTTTTGTTCGTCGCCTATGGCAGTAGAGGAGTTGTATTTGGCAACGGCATAGACCGTATTGTCAGACTCCAGCTCTCCAAATTCCCCCGGATAGGGGTACAGCAGCGTGCTGAGGACATTGGAGGTGGTGTTGTAGGTATATAAAAGCATTTGCTGGTTGGCACCGCTGGCCACCATGATCATGCTGTGCGATGCCTGGTCATAGGTTGTCGTAGTCATTAGATAACTATTCAGTTGCGGCAAATCCGCCTCCAGCGTCAATGCCCCTGTGAGGGTATCTATCTGCTGGACCTGGAGGTTCAAGGACGAGGGGCCGCCGTCCGACAGGCCGTACAAAATATTGTAATCATTGTCATATTCCAGCGTAAAAAGGTTGATACCGAGACTGGAAACCGGGATCAGGGTTGGGGTAAAGGCAGATGTCCGCGTGGGAATCGCGCCTAAGAGCGTTCCGCCCAATGAATCCAGGCCCAGGAAGTAATAGGTCCCCGAATTGGAGTTAAAGCAGTTGAGGTCCATGTAAACACCCCCAATCGGCAGGATTCCCAGGACCGTCTCGGTAGAGTCGGAGGTCGTATAGCGCACAAACTCGATTTGGAAACCGATGATACTCCCCAGCGAATCAGTGATGGCGGCGGAACGTAACGAGAAGATATTTCCATTGGACATATCTATTTCGGTGTTGGAGGTGTAGCCGCTGTCGCTGTTGCTGAGCTCCTCAAAGCTTGTGGGATTAAATCCTACGCGGCAAATCTTCAGGGAGCCATCAAAATAGTATTGTCCGTTGACGGGATCATATATCGAAGACCCCATCAGACTTCCCGGCTGTGTGGTTACCACGGAGTCCAGCATCGTGCCTGTGGCGGCATCCCAGCGTATAACACTCGCCAGCCCGGTGCTCTGGTTGTTGTTGAGGCCGATCAGAATGGTCTGTGCCTGTACTGTGCCGGCAAAAGAGGCCAGTGCAAACACGAGGGTAAGGGTTTTGCGCATAGAAGAAAGTCTTTAAGGGATAAATACCTGTGAATGAGGCTATTCCATATACCATACTAATATACGGTAAAAATGTTTCTGCGCCTCATACTGCCCTCCGGCCCGGGCAGGGTTGCAGCGCATGATACACTATCCTATCTTTACCTCCAAACCAGACCCCTGGCAATCATGGATACAGAGCAGGTGAAGCAGGAAATCAGCTACCGGAGTTCGCGCGCAGGCGGGAAAGGCGGCCAGAATGTCAATAAAGTCGAAACCCGCATGGAGGCGTTGCTGCATGTGGCCAGCTCGCAGGGCCTTTCGGAGACGGAAAAAGACCGCATCCACCGCAAACTGGCGACCCGCATTTCCGCAGAGGGGCTCCTCGCCGTGGCCAGCCAGACCGCCCGCTCACAGCTCGCCAACAAAGACCTCGCCACCCGCCGCCTGCTGCTCCTGATCGAAAAAGCCCTCGAAGTTCCCAAAGCCCGCAAAGCCACCCATATTCCTGCCGCTGCCCACGCCCGCCGCATTCAGCACAAAAAGCTCCAGGGACAAAAGAAGAAAAACCGCCAGAGGCCGGGGAGGGATGGAGGGGAATAGGGGGTAATAGAGGGAATAAGGGAGGTAGGAGAGGGGGAAAATTTTTGTATTTTTGAAGGGACACGTATTAAAAACAACCCATCTATGAATACAAATTTGCTCCGCATCCTCACCGTGGCAAGCCTTGCCTTTTTTATACAGGCATGCTGCCCTCCTGACAGAGTAATCGCTACCCTTTCACCCAATGCAAGTAGCCTGGCCCTCATTCCTTACCAGGTGGGGGATACGCTTGTGTTTGTAGATAGTGCCGGAAATGAAATGCAGTTTATCAACAGGGATGGGTGGAGATACACAGATTCTATAGCTTTTATCGGCACGTTTTGTCCGGGTAACTTCTTTGTCCGGCCTGGCCAAACCCTTGCCAACACAGAGGTTGCGCGTCTGGTATTTCAACATGACTCTTTTTCGCTGTTTGTGTCGTGTTATGCGTTGCCGATCCATTCGCTTAATATTAATACCGAAGACACCCCAGACACAGCTGCGGTGGACGTATGGGAGGTAGGTATCCTAACCGACTCTGCTTCGCAGGAGTATTATCCCATATTTACTTATCTAACCGACTTCCGGGGCAACTCAGTTGCACCGGGTTCTACGGGAAGCATGACGCTTGTTCAGGACACCACCTTGTTTGGGCAAAATTATCCTGAACTGATCGCCTCGTGGTGGATGTATGCACCTGCCATGTATTATGCGCCTGACAAAGGGATCGTGGCTTTTACCCTTCTGGATGGCCGGACATTCACCCTCAAATAACAGGTGACGATGTCCCTGCGAGGCGCTCCAGCCCCATCCGCAGCGCGTAGTTGCTCACATATTCAATATTAGAGGGGCGGTCATAATGGAGATTCAGCAGCCTTGCCTCGCTGCCCGCAGCGTCTGCCACAGCTATCCAGGCGCGGGGAAACACGTCTCCGTCTTTTTCGGCGAGGCCCGTAGTGGCCAGACCGAGGTCGGCCCCCAGCAAAATCCGTACCTGCTCCGCCATCGCGCGGGCTACCGCTTCCGACACAACGCCCTGGCTGTCAATGACTTCCTGCGGCACGTGCAGCACCGAGGTTTTGACCGAAACCGCATAGGCCGTTACGGATCCTTTAAAATAATCAGAAGCGCCCGACACCGAAACGATACTGGCGGCGATTTTTCCTCCGGTCAGGCTTTCGGCCACGGCCAGGGTCAGTCCGCGGCTTCGCAGGGCCTCGCCAATGGCATCGGGCAGGCTGCGTTCATCAATCGCGTATATTTTATCGGCAAATAATCCCCTTACCTGCATCCAGGCATCATTCAGGATCTGTTCTGCCTCCGCCCGCTGGCCTTCTTCCATCCGCACCGAAACTTCGATCCAGAGGCCGTCCAGACGCGGCAGATAGGACACTGCGAGGGCCGGATGTTTCTCATTTTCAAAGGTTTCCATCCGCATCGCTGCATCGGACTCAGGTATGTCTGTCATCCGCACGATCCGGTGGTCAAAATAGCCGGGCGAAAAAGCCGCTTTCATCCGGGGCAGCACACCGTCTTCGAGCATATGGATCATCTCGAAGGGTACTCCGGGCATACAAAAGAGGAGGGATTGTCCCCGCCGGAACATCATGCCGGGCGCGGTGCCGTTGGGGTTAGGCACGACCTCGCACACGTCGGGCACCAGGGCCTGCCTGCGGGTCAGGTCATTGAGCACACGCCCGCGGGCGGCCAGTCTGGCCTCCAGAAAAGCGAGCGTAGGCGCATGCCAGACCAGTTGGCTGTGAAAGAGTTCGGCCAGCGTATGCTTGGTAATGTCGTCGCGGGTGGGGCCCAGGCCGCCGCAGGTCAGCACAATGTCACTGCTTTCCAGAGCCTCCGTCACCGTCTGGCCAATGGCTTCGCGGTTGTCGGAGATCGTGAGATTGCGTTGCAGCGAATAGCCGTGGCGGCGCAGCAGGCTGCCGATCTGGGTGGTGTTGGTGTTGACAATACGGCCTTTCAGCAGTTCGTCGCCAATGGTGATGAGGGTAACGCGGATCATATTTCAGGGGCTTTCGGGGCTAAATTACCCTTAAAGACCCGAAAAGCAAATCCTTTAATCGCGCTGGTGGAGGCGCTGGCGGCGGTCCTGCACAATGTTGTATTTGAGGGACACGACGGGGTTGATATGTCCGCCGCGCACACCGAGGATGCCGTAGCCATAGGTGCTGTAGCCCATGCCGGGAAAGAAGTAGGAAACCAGTTCTTCACGCGGCTTGGCATAACCAAACTGAAGGCCCAGGTCAGTAAACAGGCGCGGGGTGATCCGGATCACAAAGCCCAGCGTGGCACTCGCGCCCAGCCGGAATCCGCTCACTTCCATCGGGATAATGGAGTTGCTTACGTCATCGTACGTTTTGATGCTTTCGTCAAAATAGACACCCGTTACATCAAAAGACATATAAGGGTAGTCATACAGGCCGATGCGGTTAAAAATACGTCCACCCACCGAAAGGAAGGCCGAGGTGTTTTTAAGCTGAATATAATTATTGAGGACAGAAAGCCGGGGAGGCTGGTCCACGCTGTGCTGCTGGTAGCGAAAACCACTGCCGATCTGAAGGGCAAAGTTTTTTGCCAGTTCGAAGTCGGCCCGGAGATCGAGCGTCTGAAGAGGGAGACTGGTAAGATTGACCCCCAGATGGGTCCGGACCTGTGCGTGAATCAGAAAGGGAAAAAGGAGCAACAAGGAGAGTGGGAAAATCCGGCGCAAAATGTTTGAAATTGGGTTGTCAGTCGTAACAAAACTAACAATCTTTCGGACACCGGATACAGCTCTGTCTCAGAATGTTAGAAACCGTGTTTCAAAGTTCCGTTTCGAAGCGAGAACGGTTTCTGCGCCTGCGCGCTTATTTTTCATTTCCCGAACCTGTGCCGGGCTCCGTTTGGCTTTCCTGAGGCAACTGACGGTTTACATACACCTGATCCGGCACCACAAAAGCGCCGATAAACTGGGTACGCACCTGCTTCATCACATCGGTAGCGCCTTCTTTATTTGTAAAATCTCCCAGCCGGACGGTGTAATTGGGAGCGGTAAAATCAAGATAACC
>RDXT01000581.1 GCA_004292985.1 Bacteroidota bacterium | reverse complement strand
CTTGACTAAGCCAAAATTATTAGTATATTTGCGTATCATATTGGAGAAAATGGTACAGAATATCCTAAAATTTGTGGGATCCCGCATCTGGGCCCCCTACCCTGCTCCGGTGTCTTCACCGAGATTTGAGATGGTGCTGGCATATCCAGACCTGCGCAGGTCGCCTTTTCTGCGCAAGGCGCTCTATGCGATTGTGCTGCTGGCCCTGACGAACTGGCTTACCTGGCGGGTGAGCAATGTGCACTTTGAGCAAGAGCTTGAAGAAGAGTCGCCTCTGTACCTGATCGAAGAGGCCGCGCAATATGTCCGCAACATTCCTGCGTTCGAGGCGAAAGTCCGCGAATCAGCCACAGCCCTCGATGTGCCGCCTGAATGGCTCATGGCTGTGATGTATCACGAATCGCACTTTAACCCCACTGCCCTCAACCAGAAAGGCAGCGGCGCGACAGGCCTTATCCAGTTTATGGTGCCCGCCGTGCGCGACCTCAACGACCGCCTCGGCACGCAGTATTATATGAGTGATGTTCGCAAAATGTCGGCAGTAAACCAGCTTGAACTGGTGCGCGAATACCTTCAGACCACCCGCGAGCGATACGGGGAATACCATTCCCTCACCGACCTCTACCTGGCGGTGCTGTATCCAAGGGCTATGGGCAAAAGCGACAGCTATGTGCTCTTCAGCCGCATGTCCAAAGCCTACCAGCAAAATGCAGGCATGGATGAAAACGGGGATGGCCGCGTAACGGTGGGCGATGTGGACAGCCGCCTCGCACGGATGTTCCCGATTGCGTATGAAGCCGAAAAACAGGCCAAAGCGGATGCAGGATGGTTTGCCTGGCTACAGGACAAATTCTGAGTACGCTCAGTACCCGGCAGCCTGACCGTCTTTCCGTGACTCCGAAGCGCCATAATAGACCTTCTGCACCGGATCCCAGCGAATGGCCTGATAGCCGCCGTAACCCCCTATGTTATAGCCGATTACGTGACCCATCATACGAAGCCGCCGGATGGTTTCATAGCTGAATCCGCTCTCTAAACAGAGTTCGCCGCCGTCTTTCATCACCTCATCTGTGGGTTCTGAAGAACCTGTGTGGTAGATCCTCGGTGCGTCGCCTGCCTCCTGAAGATTCATGCCAAAATCAACCAGGTTGACCACAATCTGCACATGGCCCTGGGGTTGCATATCGCCTCCCATCACGCCAAAACTGATATAGGGTTCGCCGTTTTTGGTGATAAATGCGGGGATGATGGTGTGAAAGGGGCGTTTTCCGGGAGCAAATACGTTGGGGTGGCCTTCGGTGAGGGAAAACATCTCTCCCCGGTCCTGGAGCATAAAACCCAGGTCGCCGGGCACTACGCCGGAACCCATGCCCCGGTAGTTGCTCTGGATCAGAGAGACCATATTTCCTTCTTTGTCCGCTACCGTCATGTAGATGGTATTGTTCGCATCGGAAGGAAATCCCGGAGGGTAGCTTTTGCCTGCGCGGTTGGGCTGAATCAGTGCTCTCCGGGTCGCCGCATAGTTTTTGTCCAGCAGCTTTGCGAGGGGCGCTTCATAAAAAGCCGGGTCGGCATAGTAGCGGGCGCGGTCTTCGAAGGCCAGTTTCTTTGCCTCGGTGAACAGGTGGATGTATTCCGGGCTGTCATAGCCGAGGGATTTGAGGTCGTATCCTTCGAGAATATTCAGCATCTGGAGGGCCACCATGCCCTGGCCATTGGGCGGCAGTTCCCAGACATCATAGCCGCGGTAGTTTACTGACACAGGCTCCACCCACTCCGAGCGATGGGCAGCCAGGTCTTTGTAGGACAGGAAACCGCCTACCTGCTTCATGTGGGCGTCAATTTTGCGGGCGATTTCGCCTTCATAGAAGCCCTTGCGGCCCTGCCGCGCGATAATTTCAAGCGTATGCGCCAGCCGGGGGTTCTGAAAAACCTCACCTTTGGAAGGCGTATGCCCGCCGGGCATGTAGGTGTCGGCAAAATGCGGGAAGTCTTTAAAGAGATTTTCGCTGCGGCCAAGGTAGTAGGCAATCAGCTCGCTGACCGGAAAACCCTCCCGCGCGTAGTGAATCGCAGGCGCAAGGACCACCTGCATGGGGAGTTTCCCGAACTTATCATGCAGCTCAAACCAGCCGTCCACACAGCCGGGCACCGAAACGGGCAGCGGTCCGGTAGCCGGAATCTGCGTCATCCCTTTGTCCTTAAAGTACTGAAGGGTAAGGGATTGCGGGGAGCGTCCGCTGGCATTAAGTCCGTAGAGTTTGCGGGTTTTGGCATCCCAGACAATGGCGAAAAGGTCGCCGCCGATACCCGAGCCTGTAGGCTCGACCAGGCCCAGCATGGCATTGGCCGCAATGGCTGCATCAATGGCAGTACCGCCCTGCTTTAAAATATCAATGGCCACCTGGGTGGCCAAAGGCTGGCTGGTACAGGCCATGCCGTTGCGGGCGATCACTTCGGAGCGCGTGGCAAAGGTGAGCCCCGTGACGCGGTCCTGGGCCGCCAGGCCGATAGAACATACCAATACCAGAATCAATGTAAAAGACTTTTGCATATCTGCCAGGGTTTATCATTATTTTTGCCTCATGAAAAAGCTCATCCAGTTCTACAGGCAATATAAAGATTATATCAGCAATGATCTGCTGTTATACCTGGTAATGTTTTTCCTGATTCTGGTCTTCGCTGCATTCATGTTGCTCAGATAGGGGGCAGCGATTGGAGGCTTTTCACCGTTAGCAACATATTACCTCACATATTATCTTATGAAATCCTGGTTCATCTTTTGCCTGATGGCATCTTTCCTTATCCTCTCGTCTTCCTGCGGAGAAAATGTTACTCCTGCAAAACAGGCAGAAATTGACAAGGCAAAAATTGAAGAGTACGTTGCCGCTGAGGGCCTCACGGGCAGCTTTACCGCCTCCGGCCTCTATGTGGTCATCGAAAGCTTAGGCACGGGCACCGAATTCCCCACCTCTTCCTCCACCCTCGAAATCATCTACACCGGCTATCTGCTCGATGGCACCATCTTCGACAGTTCAGGCGGATTTCCGGCATCACTGCCCCTCAACCAACTGATTTCCGGCTGGCAGGAAGGACTGAAGCTGTACAAAAAAGGCGGCAAAGGCAAGCTGGTGATCCCTTCGGCACTCGCCTACGGCACACAGTCGCGCACAGGTATCCCTGCGAACTCCGTACTGGTATTCGATATCGAGCTGCTCGACTTTTAATTGCTGAGCATCCAGATAAAAGCCGTTAGCGTCGCTGCAACGGCAAGGCCCATCGCTGCGAGCCGCTTACGGTCGCGTGCATGGGCCTTTTTCACTTCTGACAATTCGTTTTTCAGGCGCCGGGACTCCAGCACTTTGTCCAGCGAATTGCGCACATGAACCCCGCAAAGGGCATTTTTGACTACATAGTCCACCGCCCCTTTTTTCAGGGCCTCTACCGCTACGCCTATTTTTTCCTGGCCCGACAAAAACACAACCGGAATCTCCGGATGGGTCGCCTGAATTCTGAGGAGGGTATCCATGCCATTCAGTCCCTCAGGATCCAGCTGATAATCCAGAATAATCATATCAGGAGCTGTGCCGAGGCTTTTCAGGCATTCTTCCCCTGAGGCAAACTCAGAGAGTTCGATATCAGGGCGCTCTCTGAGGGCATGCCGCACAGTGTGGCGCACTGCAGGCTCATCGTCCACAATAAAGGCGCGATATACTTTTTCCGATGTCATACGAGAAGGTTTGTTATATAAGGAAACGATTTTCTTTCTGAAGGCTGCCAAGTTGAATTTCGAGCTGGCTGATCTGTTTTTCCTGACGGAAATAGCGGAAAAGCACTACGGCCTGGGTGCTGAACGCCGCAACGGCCAGCAGGCCCATCGAAAGTCCGAGGTAATGGGTGTCGCGAAAAACGACAACCATGCAGACAAAGAGCAGATTCACTGCGTAGAGCAGCAGGCTCGTGCCCCGGTGGCTGAATCCCGAGCGCAGCAGGGCATGGTGGATGTGGTTTCGGTCCGGGCTGAAGGGCGAGCGGCGCTGTGAAATCCGGATCAGCATGACCCGCAGCACATCAAAAATCGGGATAATCATAATCCCCAGCACCACCAGCACCGGCGAAGCGAAAGCGACGTGAATCGAAGGCGGAGGCGGGGTTTCGATGAAGCGGACCGCCAGAATTGCCAGCGTAAGCCCCACCAACAGCGAACCTGAGTCCCCCATGAAAATTTTATTGGGATACTGGGCAAAATTATAGCGCAAAAACGCCAGAAGACATCCCCCCAGGATAAACGCCACGATCGCAAAGTCCCGGTCGCCATACACAAACAGCAAAGCGCCCAGGGTCAGGCTGTTGATACCTCCAAGCCCACCTGCAAGGCCATCTACCCCATCTATCAGGTTAAATGCATTCACGATCCCCACAATCAGCACCAGGGTAAGCAATACACTGACGGGCATACTCAGTTCGCCGATGCCCAGCAAATAGTGCAGGCTGGTGATGCGTAATCCATTGAAAATCAATATCCCCGCTACCAAAATCTGAAACAGCAGCTTCACGGGGGTGGAGACCGTGATCAGGTCATCCTTCAGCGCCACAAAAAACAGGATCATATATGCAGCCAGCAGGTAGGAGACACTGCCGAAACCTTCGCGCGAAACAAAAAAGCACAGCGAGACCATCATACCCACATACATGCCCACACCTCCCAGCCGGGGAATGGCCTGCGCATGCTGCTTCCGCTCATCCGGCAAATCAAACAAGCGCTTTTTATGGGCCACCTCGATCACCGAAGGAATGGCGAAAAAGGTGATTCCGAAGCTGCACAAAAGGGCAAGAACCAGGGGGGCGATTTCGAGTAAGTGAGGAGGTATCATTGGTTAGTAAATGGAAAGTTTGGCCTGATATTCAAATCCATCGGTGTCATAGGCCCTGACCACGTAGAGGCCGGCGGCAAGATCTCCTCTGGCAATCCGGGGGCTAAGCTCATTCAGATTGTCAAATGTGGCTGCAATACGCCCGTCGGCATGGAGGATGTCTATGCGGCGGAGGTAAATTTCGCGGCGATCTGTCTCCGGCAGCAGTACCTGCACACGCACCAGGTCCGACATCGGGTTAGGGTACAGATACAGGCGGGGTTCCTCTTTGTCCATCAGCTCTGCGCGGGCAAAGGTATTGCGTACGGTATTGGTCAGCAGACCTGCACCATAGTCGAACTGGATATAGGCAGTATTTTCCAGCGGAGTGCCATGCGCCAGGCCTGGCAGGGGAGCGATGCGGAACTGCACAAAACCGTGGCTGGCAAGCTCATTGGTCAGGCTGTCGGGCAGGTTGATGTGGTAAAATGTCCACGAAATCACACCGTCTTCCGACACCGAAATCTCGCAGTCGTGGCTGGTCTGGCCCAGTTCTAAGGTGCTGATATCGAGGTCCGGAGACAGGGTATCGGTCACCAGCACGCGCGAGGCAAAAGTGGTGCCCACATTCTGAAAGCGGATGCGGTAGGTAAGCGTGTCGCTGCTGAAAATATACCCTTCGGTACCCAGTCCCTCCGGAAATACCAGTTTGTCGTTCGGGTCCACCGCCCCCACAATGCGCTCGGCTACTTCGGTCGTATCATTGGCATTGTTGCAGTCCGCCAAAAGGCCCGTGAAGTATCCGCGCAGCAGCACCTCCTCGCCGATAGGCGCCGCAACCGAAACAGAATCTGTAATCCGGAGGGTCTGGCGGCCAAACGGAGGCACTTCGCTCATTTTCCAGTAATATACCGTGCGGGCGCCCTTCACGGCCACGCTGTCCCATGTCGTAGTAGCCTCAAGCAGGGAAATGCGGCTGTCAAAATCGAGGGCCAGCATCAGGTTCTGCGCTTCGCCCGCGCCGAGGTTTTCGGTGGTAACGGAAAACGTATTGCGATAGCCCTGGCGCAGGGCCGTAGTAGCCATCAGCAGGTGCATATCGGGCAGGTTGCAGGCAGGCGTGAGGGCGAAATCTCTGCCACAGGCGGTACTTCCGGCCAGTGTCACGGTGTAAGAAGCAGGCGCTCCGGGGCAGGACACCGACCAGCCGCTCCGGCTGACCACCGTAAGGGTATAAGTCCCGTCTTCGAGGTAGGCCTGATAGTCGCCGAGGCTGTTGGTGCTGATGTAGCGGGAGCCGGGCATCACACGAAGGATCGTTTCGGGCACACCCGCTTCGTCGGCATCCTGCACGCAATTGAGGTTTTTGTCGTAATACACCCTTCCGCAGACCCGGTTTCCGGCAGGCTCTGTGAGGTCAAAACAGGTGGAAACGGTTTGCGAAGTCAGGTATTGCTTCATGCCCGATGGCCACTCGACGATCACCGAGTCAATGCTGCTGGCATCGCCGAGGCCAAACATCGCCCTGCGGGTACTCTGGCCGCCTGCGCCACCGCCGCTCTGGGAGCTGATTTCGCGCATCTGCCATACAGAGCGTCCGTAGATCGTTGATTTTACCCGCACTTTCGCCCCGATAGCCGAGCGGTTGGAGCGGGTGCCCGTAAGCCGGAAGCAGGCCCAGCTTTTACAACTGCCGCTGCCATTTACATAAAAGGCATCCGCTTCTCCGCTGTGGTTGGCCACATATACATCGAGGTCGCCGTCATTGTCGGGGTCGGCAAAGGCAGTACCGAACGAGTTGTCCGAATCCCGGTTCAGCGGGCTTTCGGTAACTGAAAATGTTTTGTCTCCTCCATTGAGATAGAGGCGGTTAGGCTCCGACTGGTCATTGGTTACAAAGATATCCAGATCGCCGTCATTGTCCACATCGGCCCAGGCAGAACCGTGGGAGTGGTAGGTGTCTGTGACCAGCGGGCCTGCATTTACCGGGGTAAATGAACCATCGCCATTGTTATCGTACAAAAAGTTGCCCTGACCATTGCTGTTGGCGACAAAAAGGTCGAGGTCGCCGTCATTGTCGTAGTCGCCCCAGCTCGATCCTACGGAGGAGGCCCTGTCATTAACTACCGGTCCCTCGAAGATTTCGGTAAAACGCGCATTGCCTTCGTTTCGGTAGAGGCGGTTGCGCTCCAGCCGGTCATTTGTTACAAAAAGATCTGCATCGCCGTCATTGTCGTAGTCTGCCCACGAGTTTCCGATGGTGTAGGCTGCCAGATCAGAAATGGGCGTGATGCGCACTTCGCTGAATGAACCATCGCCGTTGTTGTGGTACAGCAGGTTAAATTTGGTCGGCATATAGTCGCCTACAAACAGATCGAGCCAGCCATCGTTGTCATAGTCGGCGAAGGAAGCGCTGTGCGAATAGCCCGCATATTTGGCAACGGTATCGGTTTCATTCCGGGTAAAGGAGCCACTTCCGTCGTTGATATACAGGCGGTTGGGCGCACCTATATTGTTTGCCAGAAAGGCGTCTTCGTCTCCGTCATTATCAATATCGCCCCATACGCTGGCAATAGAGCTTGCGCGGTCAGTTACCAGCGGTCCGGTTGTGATGCGGGTAAATGTGTTGTTTCCGTTGTTGCGGTAGAGCAGGTTATTCGCATTGGGGTCATAATCGGGCACAAATACATCTTCGAAGCCGTCATTGTTGTAATCCACCCAGGATACGCTCCAGTTGTTGCCATTGTCATTGCCCAGGCCGGAGGTAGTGCTGCGTGAAAAGCGTACGCTGGGGTCATAATTGAGGACAATCGAAGGCAGTTCCTGTCCACAGGGCGCCTGGGCCGAGATACTTACCTCCACATAGTCGCCGGGCACATAGTTGCCGAGGGTATTCATATCCCAGCGGAGCTGGAGGGTATTCCGGGTCAGGTCCGTTACGCCCGGCAGACCCCGCGAGGCCAGTCCTGCATCGAGTGCGGAAAGGGTAAAGGTGAGTACGCCATTCTGAATCTGCGGATTTGCTTTGGGGACAAATGCCCCGCTCATCGGGTAGCGAAGGGAAGTGCTGCCTGCAACATAGGCCAGACTGGCACCATTTGCCCCCACCGGACGCACTTTTACCACAATACTGTCCACCACAGCAAACTGCACACTCGATATTTCGGCTGTCAGTTGCACCGGATTTGCGCAGGCCCCCTGCATCGTGACCCCATCGAGCAGGGCCTGCATTTCTCCCTCTTTCGGCTCGACAAAAAGCCCCAGGCTGGTGTACTGGCAGGTAAAATCCGCAAATGTCGCCGGATACCCCGTACACTGGTAGCCGCTGAAGGCCAGCAAAAAGTCGGGCTGGCAGGCATGATAGCGGGCAACAACCCTCACGTTGCGGCTCGTATTGCGCAGGATGCTCCCCAGGCGGAATATGTCGCCACTGATATCGAGGGTGTCGTTGGCTGCAACATCTATGACATGCAGCAGATCTACTTCGCCGCTGGGCATCTGAAAATGCACCCAGGCATAGGCCGCATCAGCATTCGTCGCCGTATTTTTTACCTGAATATCCCAGCTTACGGTTTTCTCAAGTCCATCTGTTACCGGATTGGGTGAAGAAAGAGTCAGGGTTGTAGGGTTACTTCTGACTTTGTCGGGGTCGGATGTCACCCAGGCTGTTTCGCCTCCTCCCAGACGGCTTGCCGGAGCGAAG
>RDXT01000699.1 GCA_004292985.1 Bacteroidota bacterium | reverse complement strand
GACCGCCCCTACACATACCGTAGGGGCGGTCTTTAGCCGCCCCGTTGCGTGTGATTGCGGTACGAACTTTTCGGGCGGCCTGCCGGACCGCCCCTACACTTTTCAACCCTCAATATAAACACCTATGAGCCTTGCTCCTGAGCATTCCCTATATGAGCGCGTGGTACAACTGCTGGAAGAGGCCCGTGCTGCGGTAGTCCGTCGGGTCAACCACGGCATGGTCCTGGCCTACTTCGAGATTGGCCGGATGATCGTGGAGGAAGAGCAGGCCGGGCAAGCGAGGGCTAACTATGGCCAGTTTCTGATGAAGGAGCTTTCCTCAACCCTTAGCCAAAAATTTGGAAAAGGCTTCTCGGTCCGAAACTTGGAGCAGATGAGGCAGTTTTATCTGGTGTATTCAAAAGCGCAGACAACGTCTGCGGAATTCACCCTGAGCTGGTCGCATTACCTCAAGCTCATGCGGATGACCGATCCGGCGGAGCGGAACTTCTACGAAATTGAGGCCCGGCAGAACAACTGGAGCCTCACGGAGCTTCAGCGGCAATATGATGCAGCCCTCTACACTCGCCTCGCCCTCAGCCGCAATACCGACCAGATACGCCAGCTCGCACAGCAGGGACAAATCATAGGGACACCCCGAGATGTGATCAAAGACCCGTATATCCTTGAGTTTTTGGGCTTGCCAGAACAGGCCGCTTACTCAGAATCTGAGCTGGAAACTGCCCTAATCAATAAGCTTGAGCATTTTCTGCTGGAACTTGGTAAAGGTTTCACCTTTGTCGCCCGCCAGCATCGCATTACCTTCGATGAAAAGCATTTCCGCGTGGACCTCGTTTTCTACAACCGTCTGCTCCGCGCCTTTGTACTCATTGACCTCAAAATCGGCGAACTCAAGCACCAGGACCTCGGACAGATGCAGATGTACGTAAACTACTACGACCGCTTCATGCGGGTCGAAGGGGAAAATAAAACTGTCGGTATCATCCTTTGCCGGGACAAAAACGATATGCTGGTGGAGATCACCCTGCCCGAAGACAATACCCAGATTTTTGCCAGCCAGTACCTCACCGTACTACCCAGCAAAGAGGATCTCAAAGCCCTGTTGCAGCGCCCTTAGCGTTTGTTTAAATATTAAAAACTGGAGCCTCCCTCCAATAAAGTGTAGGTGAAGTGAGACTAATCCCCCCTCACCCCGGATTCACCCCAAACACATACCCCACCAGGGCCGTTAATCCCATGGCAGCTGTTCCCCAGAAGGTGATGCGGATGATCGCTTTCTTTATGCTGGAACCTCCTGTTTTGGCTGCTACGGTGCCGAGGATTGCGAGAAAAACGATCGCGAAACCGTAGAGATAGTATTCCATCTGTGCTAAGGGCATAAATAGGGTTACCAACAGCGGGAGGGTGCCGCCCACGGTAAAAGATGCGCCAGAGGCCAGCGCGGCCTGGATGGGTTTGGCTTCGGAGACGCTGTTCAGGCCCAGTTCGTCGTGCAGGTGGGCAGCGAGTGCGTCGTGGGCGGTCAGTTCCTGGGCCACGGCCTGCGCCGTTTCTTTGCTTAGGCCCCGCTTTTCGTAAATCCCGGCCAGCCGCTCCAGTTCGAGGGCGGGCATATCCGCCAGTTCTTTCTTTTCGCGCTCGATGTCTGCGTCCTGAACATCTGTCTGGGAACTCACGGACACATACTCTCCGGCGGCCATAGATAAGGCCCCGGCAACCAGTCCTGCGACGGTGGCGAGCACAACGGGCGCTCTGAGATCGCTGGCCGCTGCAATCCCGATAGCGAGACTGGCCGTGGATAAAATACCGTCATTCGCGCCGAGTACCGCTGCCCGGAGCCAGTTGCTGCGCTGTAAATAGTGCGGGGCTAAGTAATCATCTGTTTCCTTTTCCATAATAGGTGTTTGTTTGGGTGTCTAAAGGCCCTCCGGAAATACCTGATGGGTCCTTTTTTCCATTTCAGTGGCGATTACCTGCCCGTCTTCGCCCTGCTTTTTGAGCTGCGCTATGATGTTGTGGTAACTTTGGGCGTCTCTGTCCTGGCTTAATTTAAAGACGGTGTCTATTTCCCGGACTTCAATCTCAAACGCGACAATGGCCTTCATGACCCTTTGTGTAAAGGAGGAAGGGAGATTGTCATACACGGTGCTTGACTGCGGGTTGTCATTTTCGAAATGCAGGGTTGTCTGACGGAGCACCTCTTCTAATCCCGCGTCATCCAGAAAGCGGATGACCCCTCTGGCGTGTACGCTCATGTAGTTCCAGGTGGAGGCCAGATAGGGGTTGCTGTACCAGGTGGCACTTACATAGGTGTGT
>RDXT01000698.1 GCA_004292985.1 Bacteroidota bacterium | reverse complement strand
AACGCATTTTTAAACAGCCCTTCTGTATCATCAGAGTTGACGAGACAAAGTCCAAAAGGCGAAAATGCGCTGCTTGTAACGTCGGCTCTTTGCCAAAGCCCTGTTGGTTTTATCTGATCACTTGTTATTTCCGCTTCATTGTGCACCCATAGAATTTCTAAAAAGAAGTTATCGAAGTAAAATTTTCGATTAGTTGTACCCTGCCCAAGGTGGACCCTGCTGCTCCCTTCTGTCAAGCCGAAGTCCACTAATTCATCTGCAACTTCTCCGTTGTCACCCGTACATATGAAAATATGGTCAATGTGCATTTTACTTGTTTTTCTCGTTGAGTTGAATCGTCATGAGATTGTGTATGGGAACCCCCTATCGCTTCAGCCAGGAACTGCTGTGCTGGCCCAGCGGAGAACTGATCAGCACGCGGTACACGCCGTCGGGATAGGCCGCACAATCCAAGGCCGCCTGAGACTCACGCTGGGTACCCGTGTGCATCAGCTGGCCCAGCGAAGAATATACCTGGATGCGGGCACCCAGCAGGTTTTCGGGCAGCACAATATTCAGCTGATCGCGGCTGGGGTTGGGAAACAGTTTGATGCCGGGGAGCAGCGAGGGGTTGTCCACCGAGGTAGTCGTGTCGGGTTCCTGATAAACCCTGACATAGTCGATGATCATCGGGCTGCGCACAAAATTGGGATCAATGGCGGGTTGCATGGCCACATTGAGCAGAAGGTACTGGTCGGCATCAAAGGGCCAGGTATCCGCATTCCGTACGGCAGGGGCATAGGTGTAAAACACATTGTTGTCCACGCTGAACATCATTTTTTCGGGTGTCCATTCGAGGCCATATACATGGAAGTTGTCCGACACGCCGGGCAGGCTGAAGCCGGATACATTCACGGTGCCGCCGAAGGAGGAAGGCGTATGCAGGGCGCTTGAAATGTAATTCTGGTTGTTTCCCCAATGCTCCATGATGTCCACCTCACCGCAGGCAGGCCAGGGGGTGTTGCCATACTGTGGCTGCCAGTAGCCGCCGGGCTCATTGACGTTTTTGCCCAGCATCCAGATGGCAGGCCAGGTGCCCGCGCCAAAGGGGAGTTTCGCCCGGACTTCGACCCGCCCGTAGGTAAACGCAAAGCGGGAGTTGAGGCGGGCGGAGGTATAGAGTTTGGTCTGGCCCTGGTCGGTAAAGGTTTCGCGCCGGGCCATGATGTGCAGGTAGCCGCTGTCCTGAAAGGAATTCTGTACGCGGTTGGTGTAGTGCTGCTGTTCGTTGTTGTACCAACTGGTGCCGTTGGGCAACTGGGTCTGGTGGTGCCACTTGCTGCCGTCAATCGCTCCGCTTCCGCTGAACTCATCGCTCCAGACCAGCTCGGTATATACGGGGGGAAGGGCGTTGCTGCTGAAGGAGATGTTGTCCATATAAGCGAGGACCTGATCGTTGTTGTTTTCGCCGTTTACCTGTAGCAGCACCCGGTTGAAGTCATTCCGCGTGGCCGGCGGAGGGGAGGTCGGGTCCAGGTTTACGTAGGGGTCGGTGCTGAAGTTGAAGGTAAGCACCTGCCAGGTGTTCAGCACCAGCGGCTTGATGACCTCGGACTGGGTGATCCAGGGCTGTGGCAGGGTATTGTTCTGGAGCTTCAGCGAAAGCTGTTTGTTTGAGTTGCCTGTCAGGCCGCTGGCGGGCACGTAGATGGCAACCGAAAAGGTGCCGCCCGTGGACAAATCGAGGTTGGCAGGAAGGTCGAAGCGGACATTGGCATAAAGGCCGCCCGTGTCGTGGTACCTCAGTACGTTGGCGGAGGGATTGGCAGGGCCTGGCAGCGGGTTGGCGAAGCTGGTGTTGAGGCCGCAATCGTCGCCCGCCCAGGTGCTAATGTTGCCGTTTCCTTCAAAATCATCCTGAAAGACCTGTGCATGGGCCAGTAGGGGAAGGAAGAAGCAGGTGTACAGGAGGAACAGGTTTCGCATAGGTGGGGAATCAATGGTGAATGGGCGGGTACCGGGGGCTCTGGCAAAGCTACTGAAATGGGTTGAAAAACCCTGAAGCGATCTTATTTTACGCAGAGGTGCCGGGCTCATGCAAAGCCGCTTTTTTTGTTAGCATCCGGGAGGGTGATACCAGGAGATTATCTTTCATTTTCCATTGACTCTGGCAATTGTCATTTCCTTACTTATAAATCGCATGTAAAAACTTCATAACAGGAACTCTTTTAGTTTGTGTGTGTCTTTTTGAATAACACAATTGAGCAGCTCGGATTTAAACTTCAGAAAGCTCACATCCAGATAAGATTCATCATTAATTACTTGCCCATAAGAATGAATG
>RDXT01000697.1 GCA_004292985.1 Bacteroidota bacterium | reverse complement strand
TGGGTGCTCAGGCGGATATTGGCCGAAGCAGAAGAGCCGCTGTGGCAGGACACACACTCCCGCTGGAGGATCGGAGCCACTGTCGCCGAGTAAGAGACATTGGCCACATCGCAGGCCACTTGTTCCGGATACAGGGACTCTTCGTTGTCATAATAGCAGCCCGGAATAAGGAAGAGCAGGGCCAGGGAGGTGAGAAATGCAATGAGTACTTTCATGACGGTATCAGTTGTTTTTGGCACCTGCGGCAACCCAGGCTTTTACTTTTAGAATATCGCAGTCGGGCAGCTTGGTACCGCTGGGAGGCATTACTTTAAAGCCTGCCTCGTGGTTGATCGCGCCGGTAAGCTTGCCGTTGTTTGCAGACACGACAACAGCCTCATACGAATTGAGCAGAATGCCTCCGCCGGGATTGTGGTCGCCGTGGCAGCCCGTACAATTTGCCTGAAGCAGGGGCAGAACAAAGGTCGTGTAGGAAACGGCAGCCGTATCGCAGGTCGGACCATCTTTACAGTTCAGATTTTGTGCACCCTGGGTGATCCATTTGCCGATCAGTGCAATTTCGTCTGCCGTAAGTGCCGCATCTGGCGGTGGGGGCATACGGTCATTGCCGGTTTCCAGGAGTACTTTGTATATTTCGCTGGAACTGGGTTTGCCCGGCTCGATATCACCTGTGGACATCACGCTCGAATACGAAACCAGAATCACGCCGTCTTTGTGGGAATTGGCACTGTGGCAGCCATCCATCCCGCATCTGGAAACCAGGATCGGTAACACCTGACGCCCGAAATACACCGTATCAGGATCGCAGATACGCAGATTGGCAGTATCTACAGGTACCGTATCATTGGGAATGGTATCTGTGGGGATCGTGTCGTTCGGGATCACAACTACGGGATCATGCACACAGGCATTTGTCACCGCGAGTGCCAGCACGGCAATCAGGATCAGTGGAAAAAGCGCTCGGAGTTGATGGCTCATACGTCAGAACTTGTTGGGAAAAGAATCATTTAAGAAGGACACAACGGGAAAGCTTTACATCCGGAAGTAAAAAGCCGTCCACCAGACCTACCACCCGCACCTGCTGACCAGCGGTCAGGGCTGCGGCAGCAGCAGCATTCTCAGCCAAAAATGAGCATCCCACACTTGCCATCGAGCCTTCGGCGCTCAGTGTGACTACCACGGCCCCGTCTGCGGTAGTTTCGGCCAGCCCCACAACACCGCTCACTTCCACAGTTTTTCCCAGATACAGCTTATCCGCAGCCGCCTCGTCGCTCATATAGGCATCGGTCAGGGCTGCCACCGTCAGCACCGCGTCGGCGGGCTTGGCAGTGAGGTCTTCGTGTGGCTTGTTGTAAAGGTAGTATCCCACGGTCGCTGCTACGGCTGTACCCAGCAGCAGGGCTATGATGATACGAATGGCAAAAGGTTTCATTTTTATCAGAGGTTACATGCTTAATTAACGTAGGCAAGTAACATACAGGCATACTGGAGTGCAAAAAAAAGTCTCCGAACAGGGATGCCTCTCTACCCAGCCGGACAAATGTTATACTAAACAGAAAGCGCTTTGTTTTATATTAGAAGATTGAATTTTCCGGCTTCATACCGACCCTATGACTTCCGTTGATCCTTCGCGCACCCGCTGCAAGTGGTCCGAGCGCGACGAGCTCTACCGCCAGTACCACGACGAAGAGTGGGGATTCCCTTCTCACGACGACCGCCACCTGTTTGAGATGCTGGCCCTGAGCGGCTTTCAGGCGGGTCTGAGCTGGCACATGATCCTGAAAAAAAGGCCTGCCTTCCGCGAGGCATTCGAAGGCTTTGATCCGGCAGTGGTGGCGACCTTTGACGAAGCCCGTGTAGCCGCCCTCAGCACCGATCCGGGTATCGTACGCAATGCGCAGAAAATCAAGGCAGTAGTGCTCAATGCGCGGGCAGTGCTCGGTGTCCGGAGCCGCCACGAAAGCTTTTCAGCTTATTTATGGCAGTTCACTGACGCAAAAACCCTGGTCAACTACCCACTCAGCGACCAGGAGGTGGCCTCCGTTTCACCCGAAGCCCAGGCGATGAGCAAAAGCCTGATTCAGAGCGGATTTAAGTTCGTGGGGCCGACCATTTGCTATGCGTTTATGCAGTCAGTGGGGATGATAGATGACCATATTTCAGATTGCTGGCGAAAAAAGCCTTCTGAGATATTTCTCTAAATGAAAAAAAGGATATATTGCTTTCGATATTTTACGCCTCCATGCACAACCGTATCTTTGCCCTCGTGAAGACACTTTGCGTGTGGAGAGCAAGCACTTGAACACGCACATTTTACCTAAC
>RDXT01000696.1 GCA_004292985.1 Bacteroidota bacterium | reverse complement strand
ACCCCAACACTCAACCTGCTTTCCCTTTGCGGCGAACCCGTTGAGAAGAGAAGTAGCCGGGTTGTGCCCCAGGCAGAGCCGGTTAGGTTCGGCGCACAGGCAGTTGAGCAAAAAGGTCGCTGGGTTTGGGTTGGAAGTGAGGGGGGGTACTTCGGAGGGGGGTACTGCGCGGCTCCTGAGACAAGGGGCGATACCCCTTGCTGTCAGATTGCGCCCCGTCAGGGCTTGGAAATACTGTAAAACCCTGCTCCCTGTACCCTGCTCCCTGGTTCCTATTTAAGGTTACGATATGAAACAAATATAAAAATAATTTGTAATTTGGTTGACAAAATGTACTATTTTCCATTAATCGTCAACCGTCATGCCTACCCCCTTTGCCAGCCGCCTTGCAGCAGCCCGAAAAATGGCGGGCCTGTCATTGCAGCAACTTGCCGATCGCCTTGGGGGTGTGCTCAGCAAGCAGGCGCTGCACAAATACGAGCAGGGCAAGGCCTATCCCAACAGCAAAGTCCTGATAGCCCTTTCTCAGGCCTTAGCTGTGCCGATAGACTTTTTCTTCTCCGAACCCGAAGTACAAGCGGAACTTACCCATGTCGAATTCCGGAAGCGCACCCGGCTTAACCAAACCCAGCAGACAGCCATCATAGAGCGCTGCAACGATCATCTGAGACGCTACCTCGAACTGGAGCAAGTCCTCGCAGAAGAAAAACGGCCACGTTCTTTCTCTTTCGATCGGGTGATTCGCTCTGCGGAAGACGTGGAAGAGGCTGCTAACATGCTGCGCAGAGATTGGGACCTTGGCCACGACCCTATCCCCAGCGTATTGCTGATGCTCGAAGACAACGGGTATAAAGTGGTAGAAATAGACGCTGACCCCCTCTTTGACGGACTTAAAGGGGAGGCCGGACAGCACCGTCTCATTGCCGTCAATAAAAACTTCGACATCTGCCGCATACGTTTTACTGCGCTGCACGAACTGGCCTACCACCTCCTCGTATTTCCGGAAGATATGCCCGAAAAAGAGCGCGAAAATCTCTGCCACACGTTCGCAGGAGCGGTGCTGCTACCCGCCTCCAGGGGCACTGAGGCCATCCGGAAAAACCGAACGAACTTTTACCTGCCCGAACTGGAGCTACTCAAATCTTACTGGGGCATTTCTATCGCAGCCATTTTTGCCCGCGCCCGGCACCTGGGGCTTATCAGCGAGTACGTGTATGTTCGGTTTAACAAGATATACCGGTCAAACTACTTCCACAAAGATGAGCCGGGAAGTTGCAGGAGCATAGAACGGGCCAGCCGCTTCGAACAACTGCTGTACAGAGGCATTGCCGAAGACCGCCTTACGGTCAACCAGGCAGCAATCCTTAGCAACATGACTGTAGGGGAGCTACGCCATACACTCGATCACGCTGAATAAAGAAACGGAAAGCCATGAAAATACTCATCGCCGATACAAACGTTCTTATTGACCTGTGCAACTATTTCCCATCTCCCGGAGCAAAAAGCCAAACCCGCTGAGTTCCTACGCATTCCACTTGTGCCCCAAAGCCCCTCCATTTACCCCAGCGCTCAACCCACTTTCCCTTTGCGGCAAACCCGTTGAGAAAAGAAGCAGCTGGGTTGTGCCCCAGGCAGCGTCGCTTTGGTTGGGCGCACAGGCCGTTGAGCAAAAAGGTCGCTGGGTTTGGGTTGGAAGTGAGGGGGGGGGCTTCGGAGGGGGGTAGGAGCTAAAAACGGGAGGCAGCTCTTTGAAAAATCCCCCATCACCCCAACCGCCTGTAGATATATTCTTCAATCTCTGCCTGCCGGGCATTGGCGAAGCCTTTGTCCTGTCCGGTTTTTACAAAACCGCATTTCTCCAGCACTTTCTGCGAGCCATAATTGTCAAACGCAACACGCGCATAGATCGGCCTCGCTTGCTCAAGCTGTAGAAAAGCGGTGAGCGCCGCTGTGGCAATTCCCTGGCCCCAGCATGTTTTGTCAATCCAGTAGGTGATTCCCACTTCACCTTCCATAACGAACTTCGCGATGCTACCCACGATTTCGCCATTCACCCGTATGGTCCGCATGTGGATGCTCGGGTCCGTTAAAAACGGCGAATACTTTTCGATATAGGCTTTTTCATCGCTTGTGTCTTTGGACGTGAAGGCGGCTGCATACCTTGCTTCTGTATCGAGCTGAAACTGAAAAAGGGTGTACAGGTCGTCTTTTTCTGTTTTTGTCAAGGAGAGGTTAGACATGATGAGAGGTTAGACGTAAGATGTCAGACGCAAGACAGAACCCTGAAAACTGTTCCCTGTAAACTGTTTAAAGTATTTGCAGCCTTGC
>RDXT01000580.1 GCA_004292985.1 Bacteroidota bacterium | reverse complement strand
CTGCGCGCCGCTTCCAGCAAAAACAGGGAGGGGCCGGTATAGTTGCTGTCCATCAGAAGTTTTGCTTTGCCGGAATCGGCCTCTGCTGCTGCGTGCTCGCCCAGCAGACCCACCATCATGCAGACCACATCGGGCTGGGGATTCAGCGAAGCATAAACGGAAGCAAAGGACTCCGTTTGCAAAATATCTATGCCAAGTACCTGAACCTCAGTGTTATATCTGAGGTTCAGGTCGCTTGCATCTGCTGCGAGGCGCTCCGGGTTGCGGGCCGCCAGCAAGATACGGAAACCCTCACGGGCAAAACGATGGGCTACTGCTCTGCCGATGTCAGAGTGAGCACCGACGAGCAACAATGTAGGTGAAGGCATACTTTTCAGGATGGGCAGAAGCGGCGATCAGACAGTCATGATCACATCTTCCTTTTCTTTCAGCACAGCATCAACCTTTTCGATAAATCCGTTGGTTACATCCTGCACTTTTTTCTCAGCAACCTTGACTGCGTCTTCCGAAGCGCCGTCTTTTTGCTGCTGCTTGAGCTTGTCATTGGTTTCTTTGCGGATGTTGCGGATAGCGACCCGTGCTTTTTCGCCTTCTTCGCGCGCCTGCTTAACCAGTTGTTTGCGGCGGTCTTCGGTAAGGCTCGGCAGAACCAGGCGGATCATTTCACCATCGTTTCCGGGGGTAAGTCCCAGATTGGCTTCCATGATGGAGCGCTCGATCGGGCCGATCATTTTTTTCTCCCAGGGGGTAATGGTAATCGTACGCGCATCGGCAGCGGATACTTTTGCTACCTGACCGATCGGAGTAGGGGTGCCATAATATTCCACCATTACTCCGTCTATCATATCCGGATTTGCTTTTCCGGCGCGTATTTTTTGCAAATGGATTTTCAGATGTTGAATGGACTTATCCATGTGCGACTCCATCTCAAGGAGAATCGGTTTAATACTGTCATCCATAGCCAAAAGGGTTAATAAGCAGAAGTTTGTGGGCCAAAAATACGCTTTGCTACACAGATTCCAAATGTATCAGGGCTGCGAAAGTGCATCAGCCACCCATTGATTTACTTGCTGGGGGTCAGCTTTGCCCTGGGCCTTGCGCATCACCTGCCCGACAAAGAAGCCCATGAGGGCTTTTTTACCGCCGCGAAAGCGCGCCACCTCCTCCGGATGCTCTGCCATTACGCTCATAATCACCTCTTTGAGCTGATCGCCGCCATTGCTGCCAAGCAGGCCGAGCTTCGCGGCCAGCTCTGCGGGCGGGGTCGCCGGAGATTCGAGCATCGCCGGAAAAAGTTGTTCCCGCGCGATATGCAGGCTGATCCCGCCATCGCTGACCATCTGCAGCATCGCCGCAAAATGCGCTGCCGGAACCGGAAATGCCTCTATGTCGGCTCCTGCCTCATTGAGCCAGGTGCGTACAGGCCCCAGCATCCAGTTAGCTGCCGATTTTTCATCGCTGCACAGGGTCCTCAGCGTCTCGAAATAGTCTGAAAAAGACCGCTGGTCGGCGAGGGTAAGTGCTTCATTATAAGAGAGTTTCAGGCGATGGTGATAATCGCTGAATCGCTCAGCAGGCAGGGTAGGCAGCGTCTTGCGGATCTGGTCGAGGGTCTCCTGGGGGATCAGCAGGGGCTGGAGGTCCGGCTCAGGGAAATAGCGGTAGTCGTCTGCCGACTCTTTTTCCCGCATAGGGAGGGTAATCTGCCGGGCAGCATCCCAGGTGCGGGTTTCCTGGCGTATCTGATTTCCTTCTCCGATTTCTCTGATCTGGCGGGCGGTTTCATATTGAATCGCTTTAACCAGAAAAGAAATCGAATTGAGGTTTTTGATTTCGGTGCGGGTGCCCAGTTTTTCTTCTCCGGCCGGGCGCACAGACACGTTGGCATCGCAGCGAAGCGAGCCTTCTTCCATATTGCCGTCGCAGATGCCGAGGTAGCGCACCAGCCGCCTGATTTCGGCGAGCATAGCGCCCGCTTCCTCTGCCGAGCGGATGTCGGGGTAGGTAACAAGCTCTACCAGACCTACGCCCGCGCGGTTGAGGTCCACATACGAGCGCTTATCTTCCTGATCGTGAAGCAGTTTGCCCGCATCTTCTTCCATGTGTATCCGCTGGATACGGATGCGCTGCAGCGACCCGTCGGGCATCGGCACCTCCAGGTAGCCGTCGAGGCAGAGCGGTTTGCGGTCCTGCGTGAGCTGGTATCCCTTGGGCAGGTCGGGGTAGAAGTAGTTTTTGCGGTCAAAAAAACAACTTCTCTGAATGTGGCAGTGGGTGGCGAGGCCTATGGTGAGGGCATGCGAAATACACTCCGCATTTACCGAAGGTAGTGCGCCGGGGTGGGCCATCGTAACCGGAGAGACAAAATGGTTGGGGGGAGCAGCGAAGGCAAAGCCTTCTGTCGAAAAAAACTTGCTCCCGGTCAGCAACTGTATGTGTACCTCTAATCCAATGACCGGTTCGTAGGGGATCAGATGTGCAGCCATTCTTTTTTGGCAAGCAGATCATCCTTTGACTCCACATAGTCGGGGTCCGGCACACAGCAATCTACCGGGCAGACTGCGGCGCACTGCGGCTCTTCGTGAAAGCCGACACATTCCGTACATTTGTAGGGAGTAATATAATACACATCGTCCGAAACAGGGTCCTGATCGTCGTCGGCATCTGCTTCCTGGCCGTCGGGCAGGGTGATGGTGCCTTTCAGGCCGCTTCCTTCAGAAAACTTCCAGGGCACACCCGGCTCATAGATCGCATTGTTCGGACACTCGGGCTCGCATGCACCGCAGTTGATGCACTCATCCGTGATCATGATAGCCATACTGAAAACACTTATGTAAATTTGGCTGCAAATATAATACAACGTACAGTCTTAACCCCCTTTCGGATCGAAATGTTTTTATCACTCACCCCCCGCACCCCATGAGTATCTGGCAGGACAAGGTAGCCGCCTCGCTGATCAGGCTGGGTCAAAAGATCGGCACTTCTGGCCCCCCGACCCCCGTATTGCTGGCCGCGCTGGAGGCAAATCACTGGTTTACAAACTATTATATCCAAACGGCCCTTCAGGGAGTACGCCTGTGGATGCAGGAAAAGAGCCTCGAAGCCTTTCGCCAGAAGTACCCGCCGCGACCCGGAGCAGCCCTGCGCATCGGCATCATCGCTGCCGGCAACCTGCCACTGGTGGGCTTTCATGATGTGATGATCACCCTGCTGAGCGGGCACCGTGTGGTGCTGCGGCTTTCGCACCAGGACGAGGTGCTCATGCGCTGGCTGCTGCAAAGCTGGATCGCCGAGCTTCCCGAACTCGACACCTATATAGATATAGTCAGCAACCCCGATCCGGAGATAGACTTTCTCGTGGCGACCGGGAGCGACAATACGGCCCGCTATCTGGAGGCCGCTTTTGCCCATGTACCCCGCATGATCCGCAAAAACCGATTTTCGATGGCATTGCTGCGGCCCGAAGACAGCGAAAAGCAGTTCTTGACCTTATGCGAAGATGTCTTGTTATACAATGGGCTGGGATGTAGAAATGTGAGCAACTTTCTGCTGTTGCCGGGGGTAAAAATTGAACGTTTATCCAAAATACTTACAAACGCCCGCCGCGACCGGATAAATCCGTTGTACCTGGAGCGGCTCGATCAGGAGCGGGCGCAGCGAAAACTGCTCGCTCAGCCCTATACCGATGCCGGAACGATGTTGCTGCTCAGAGCCACGCAGCCTTCTTCCGCAGCGATGGGCGTGGGATATGTGATTGATATACAGGACGATATAGCTGCCGAAGCCATGATCGAAGCCTGGCGCGACCAGATACAGTGTATCGCCGGGCGTGACACAGCCTTTGGTACCACACAGTTTCCACGGATAGATGACTTTGCCGATGGAAAAGATCTGATGCTCATTTTAAGCAAAATGTAACATACGAATCCCGAAATGTTAGATTTTAGGGGTGTTGGTGCATGCATTGAGCGAAAATCATTATTCCTTTGGCATAAGGTCTGCACAACGCGTTCCTTTTGATTTCAGGCGAAAAAAGCACCCCAAATCTGGTACATACTTTGCAGAAGTTGTTTCACAGCAAAGATTTGAGCCAGTGCTTTTTAAAAGTTGTATATTTGTTCAATATTTATAGGCACAATTCCGAAAGACGGTTAGTATATGAAGTTTCCCTATCACCTGCCGGTATTGACCCGGAATCTGTATCTTGCCTTTCTCTTGATTTCTGGCCTCGCTTCACAGGCGCAGGTCACATGGGAGCCCGCTAACTATTACGGTGTACCGGACCGTGATAAACAGGCCGTGTTCCAGGACGATTTTGAAGACAACCGGAACAAATGGGATATGGGTTCGCTCTATCTCAGTGAACGGATCGAAGAAGGAGATTATTATTGCGCCTCGCTCACTTCGCAGCTCTGCTCCAAGCACCGTCCGGTGGCAGTAGATGGAAGTGGTAACTATGAAATGGAGGTTCGCCTTCGCTATATAAAAGGTGAAGAGGGCAGCCCCGCCGGATTGGTTTTCGGACGGGACAGCCGGGGAAATGAATACAGCTTTCAGTTTAATGCAGGAGGAAATTTTACCATTCTCCGCAACGACCGTGGCCGCTCCTACGAAGTAAAGCCCTGGGAGGCTTGCCGCTACCTGAACCGCTTTTCCTACAATTCGCTGATGGTGCGCAAGGCTGCCGATCAGTGGTATTTTTTCATCAATCAGGAACTGGTTGCCAAAATGCCCGCCCAGCCTCTGTACGGCAGCGATGTCGGCTTTATGATGGGAGGCAATATGGCAGTGGAAGTGGATTTTATGCGGATATCCGAGCTGAAAACCAGCGACAACACCGGACCGCAGATTTCACTGATCGAGCCTGCAGTAACTGAAATGGATACCGTGTATCTGACAGAGCGCTATCAGATCATCCGGGGCAAAGTATATGACGCTTCGGGGATCAACAGCCTCAGCATCAATGGCCAGCCGATCACCATCTCCCAAAGCGGCCTCTTCACAGCATCGCTGAGCCTGCCCGAAGGAGTTACCCGCATAGACATTGCCGCCAAAGACCGCTACAACAATGTCTCCAACCAGCGGGTGTTTCTGGCCTATAGCCCGGAAAATACCCAGGCTTACACACAGAATTTCCAGAATTTCCCAAAACCGCAGGAGCCGCTCTACGAAAGCAATCCGGCACCTGCCAAGCCTGCTACTACAGCTCCGCTGAGCAACAATTCCGGACTGATGGGCAGCCCCGATGTCAGCCGCGGAGGCAGCAGCTACCTGCTGGTCATCGGTATCAACGAGTACCAGAACTGGAACAAGCTCCACAATGCCGTAAAAGACTGCAAAGACGTGGCCCAGACCCTGGTGGATATGTATCAGTTTGATGCTGACCACATTATCTCCCTGTACAATGAGCAGGCCACCCGCGAAGGAATCCTCGAAACGCTCGAAACCCTTCAGGAAAAACTGACCGAAAACGACAACCTGCTCATCTACTATGCAGGCCACGGGTATTACGACGAAAATTCGAAGCTGGGATACTGGGTGCCTTCGGATGCCCGCCTCAACAAAGTGCCGGATTATATCCTGAACTCGACCATCCACGACTATCTGCGCACCATCAACAGCCACCACACGCTGCTGATTGCAGATGCCTGCTACTCAGGTTCGCTGTTTGCCACCTACCGGGGTCCGGTAAATGAAGAGTCGCGCTCCCGCTGGGCCTTCACCTCCGGCGACATCGAAAAAGTATGGGACGGCCAGCCCGGACAAAATAGCCCTTTTGCCAAATACCTCATCCGTTATCTGCGCAACAACACCAAGCCCCGCCTGCTGGCCAGCGAAGTGATTGATGCCGTAGGCTACCTCGTACACCAGAGCACCTCCCAAAGCCCGCAGGGAAGCCCCCTGAAACAGGCCGGAGACGATGGCGGAGTCTTCGTATTTATCCGCAAAAACTAAAAGAAAGACACACTCTTTTGACTGAGCCGGGTTTCGCACAGAAATCCGGCTTACTTTTTTGAGCATTTATCGTAAATTGGCTTGATTAACGGCTTTCTCCGGAAGGATGTCATGTTTTTTCGCAAGCGCAGGGATATAAACCAGATGAGCGATGAGGAACTGGCTGCCCGCTACCGGGAGTCAGAAGATCCGGCATGTCTGGGCGAACTGTATGAGCGCTATGCCCACATGGTCTATCTGGTCTGCATGAAATATGTGAAGGATTCCATGGAAAGTGAGGACCTGAGCATGCAGATTTTTGAAAAGCTGATGAACGACCTCAAGCGCTACGAAGTCAGCCGTTTCCGCTACTGGCTGCACACCGTGATCCGCCACCACTGCCTGGCGCATATCGAAAAGCGCAAGCGCCTCCAGCAGCGCGCCGATGAATTTCACTCTTCGCGGCAGGCGGTTATGGAATCCGCGACATTTATTGATCTTGAAGAGGATGGAGAAATGCGCGAGGTCCATATCGTGCGGCTGGAAAAAGCCATTACCCAGCTTCGCGATGAGCAGCGGGTCTGCGTAGAGCTCTTTTTTCTGCAGCAAAAAAGCTATCAGGAGGTGGCGGAAAGTACCGGTTACAGCATGAAACAAGTGAAAAGTTACATTCAAAACGGAAAACGCAATCTGCAAAAGTACCTCGAAACAGGCGCTGGCGATTGAACGAGAACCCATGGAAGAAGAAAAAGACATATCTGCGGATCAGCTCTCTTCCTTTCAGCAGCTCCGGCGGCTGAAAGAAGGAAGCCTTGACGCACACGCGGCGCGGCAGCTTACAGAGCAGGCGGCAGAGGACCCCCTGCTCGCCGATGCCATCGAGGGGCTGGAGGAAGTGCCCGACACCCACACGATGGAGCTGGCTGTGAGCCGGATCAGAGGCCAGGCCCGCAGCCGCATCGCCGGGGCACGTGTCGCCCAGCGCGAAAAACTCACCAAGCGCAAATCGCGCGTTCATGCGCAGCCCTATATGAATTACCTGCTGGTAGCCGCCGCTGCCGCCAGCATCCTGTGGGTATCGGTGTATATCCTCCGGCAGGCGCAGGCACCCGCTCCGGCGCTCACCGAGCAGATCGCCACAGCAGAGTCGCCCGGCGATCCGCAGGTGTTAGGTAATACCGCCACCCTGCCCGCTACGTCACCCAGCCTCTCCGCCCCGGAAATGCAGCAGGAAGATCCGTCTGCCGCCCGACAGGTAGAGACACTACCCCCTGCAGACCCGGAAAAAAGCATACGCGCCCTTCCGCCTACCAGAGAACAGGAGGCAACGAGGCGCACGGAAGATGTCTCTTCCCAAACGCCGGATATAGTAATCTCTTCTCCTGCGGCCGCGGCCCCTGTTACCTCCGCCACAAAACCCGCTCCTTCGCTCCACCAGGAGGCAGAAACCTATGAGGGCGTGCTGCCCGAACTCAGCTACGACGATGCCAGCAACAGCTCCCGCGAAACAGATCAGACAAAGAAGCTGGAAAAACAGACCTATTCAGAAAAAAAACAGGCGGATGTCCTCAGCATTCCCGCCATGAGCGATGATGAGCGCCGCAGGGGGGAGCTGCTCAAAACCCAGGGGATTACAGACCTGCTCACCGAGGCGCTGGCCCTGTATGAGAAAAAAGACTATGCCGCCTCCAAAGACAAATTTGAGGAGGTGCTGATTGGTGTGCCTGAGCATGTGGTGGCCACCTACTATGTCGGCCACATCACCTACCTGCAGGGGCAATATGCGCAGGCGATTCCGCTGCTTCGCAAAACCATCGGCCTCACCGAAACCCGCTGGCAGGAAGAGGCCCGCTGGGACCTGGCCCGCAGCTATGCAGCGCTGGGCCGCAAAAGCAGCGCCCGCAAACTCCTGATGGAGATCGTGGTAAATGGCGGAAAATACGCCCTTGAAGCTCAGGCGATGCTCGATGCGCAAAAGTAAGATTCGGTTTCGTATCTTGCGGCGATGACTTCTCCGGCTGAAGAAACCTATCGCATTCACCTGCCCCAGTTCGACGGGCCGTTTGACCTCCTGCTCTTCTTTATCGAGCGGGACGAACTCGATATTCACGACATCCCCATTGCGCGGGTAACAAAGGATTTTCTCACCTACCTCCATGCCCTGCAGGAGATGAATATCGAACTGGCCGCCGAATTTATCCTCGTAGCCGGGACCCTCATGCGGATCAAGGCCCGGATGTTGCTCCCGCGCCCTGAGCTGAATGAGCAGGGACAAGAGGTGGATCCGCGCCAGGAACTGGTGCAGCGGCTGCTGGAGTACAAACGCTACAAAGAGGTTATTGCGCAGATTGTGCAGCTCGAAGAGGAGCAGGCCCGCAGGCAGCTCCGGGGAAATGTGCTGCACGAGGAAAAAGAAGTGATCCCTCCGGCAGGTGTGGAGGAAGAACTCTACGGGCTGGACCTCTATAGCCTCATGCGCACCTTCAAGCGGGTCTGGGAAAAACACCACGACAAACTCCAGAAACCCCGCCACGTGATCCGGAAATATCCCTACACCGTGGACGAGGTGAAATCCCGCCTGATGGACCTGGTGCAGCGCAGCCACCGGATAGACTTTGTGTCGGTGGTGCTGGAAGAAGGCGACCGCATCTATGCCGTATTCTGCTTTTTGTCCATCCTCGAACT
>RDXT01000579.1 GCA_004292985.1 Bacteroidota bacterium | reverse complement strand
AGATAGCGGAGACAGCCTTTCGGTTGAGATTCTCAATGGTGCGGCCATCGCCCCTGAAGCGCTCGCCGCCTATATCCGTAGCTGGTTCGATATGGACCGCGACCTGCGGCCCTTTTATGATTTGCTGGAAAAAGATACAGACCTTGCGCCCCTGGCACATACCTACACCGGGCTGAGGCTGATTACGATCCCCAGCCTCTTCGAGGCGCTGTGCTGGTGTATCATCGGGCAGCAGATCCATCTGCGCTTTGCCCACACCCTGAAGCGGCGGCTGGTCGAAGAGCTGGGGCAGGCAGAGACATTTGGTGGCAAAACCTATTATCTGTTTCCTGAACCCGAAAGCCTTTTGCACATTTCTGCGGACCAATGGCGGGCCTGGCAGTTTTCTTCCCAGAAGGCAGATTATCTCAGCGGGATCGCCCGCCTCTTCGAAAGCGGCTCCCTGAGCAAAGAGCAACTGCTCGCCTCCGGCGACCCGCAGCAGATGTTCCGGTCGCTCCTCGCGCTGCGGGGAGTGGGCGAGTGGACAGCCCATTATACCCTGATGAAATCGCTGGGGGTTATGACCTCGGTTCCCTGGGGCGATGCCGGGCTGTACAACGCCCTTCAGCGCTGGAAAGGCATGGAAAAACGGCCTCCCAGGCAGCAGATCGAGGATTTTTTTGCCCCTTTCGCTGGCTGGGAGTCCTATGTTGTGTTTTATCTGTGGCGGAGTTTATCGTAGGCTTTTCCCTTACTCCTCTGTCATAAAGGGGTATCTCCAATCGGTCGGCGGCGCGAAATTTTCTTTCATCGTTCGGGGAGATACCCAGCGGATCATGTTGAGGTAGGAGCCTGCCTTATCGTTGGTACCGGATGCGCGGGCACCGCCAAAGGGCTGCTGACCTACCACCGCTCCGGTCGGTTTGTCATTGATATAGAAGTTACCCGCACTGTGGCGCAGGGCCTCGGAGGCCTGGGCGATCACGTAGCGGTCGCGGGCAAATACGGCTCCGGTCAGGGCATAGGGACTTGTCTGGTCCACCAGGCGAAGGGTCTCTTCCCACTGCGCATCTTCATAGACATACACGGTGAGTACGGGGCCAAAAATTTCTTCGCGGAGGGTCAGGTAATCGGGGGTTTTCGCCCGGATCAGGGTTGGTTCGATAAAATAGCCCACCGATTTATCGCAGCCGCCCCCGGCAATGATTTCAGCGTCGGCTGAGGTCCGGGCATGTTCGATATAGGAGCTGATTTTGTCAAAGGCCCGCTCATCTATCACGGCATTGATGAAATTGCGGAAATCGGCAGGATCGCCTATGCGCAGTTCGGCCATCATGGCTTTTGCGCGCGCGAGGACATCCTCAGCCACAGAAGCCGGCAGATAGACCCGCGAAGCTGCCGAGCATTTTTGTCCCTGAAACTCAAAAGCGCCCCTGACCATGCCCACTGCTACCGCCTGAAGATCGGAGTCGGGGTGAACGAGGATAAAGTCTTTGCCACCCGTTTCACCCACAATGCGCGGATAGCTTTTGTACAGCGAAAGGTTTTGGCCAATGGTCTTCCACATGTGCTGAAATACAGCCGTGGAACCCGTAAAATGCAGTCCGGCAAAGTCCCGGTGGCTGAACACGATGTCTCCGGCAGTCGGGCCATCGGTATAAATGAGGTTGATGACTCCGGCGGGCAGGCCTGCCTCGATCAGGATCTGCATGATGATGTGGGCGGAGTAGATCTGGCTGTCGGCGGGCTTCCACACGCATACATTGCCCATCATGGCGGGCGCAGTGGGGAGATTGGCTGCGATGGAGGTAAAGTTGAAAGGCGTTACGCAGAATACAAAGCCCTCCAAAGCCCTGTATTCCAGGCGGTTCCATTGTCCGGCGGGCGAAAGGGGCTGGTCGCGGTAGATCTGCTCCATAAAATGGGCATTAAACCGGAAAAAATCCACCAGCTCGGCGACGGCATCAATCTCTGCCTGGTAAATGTTTTTGGACTGGGCCAGCATGGTAGCGGCGTTCATCCGGGCGCGCCAGGGGCCTGCGATGAGGTCGGCGGCTTTGAGGAACACGGCGGCGCGGTCCTGCCAGGGAGTGTTTTCCCAGGCGTTTTTGGCAGCGAGGGCCGCTTCGATGGCCGCAGTTACATGCTCACCTGTGCCGCGCGAGTAGTAGCCAAGCACGTGGCGGTGGTTGTGGGGCGGCGAAAGGGGCCGACGGTCTGTGGTAAAAACCTCTTTTCCTCCGATAAACATCGGGGCTTCGATCTCGCGGGCACTCATCTCTGCAAGGGCCTGCTTAACGGCAATACGTTCGGGGGAGCCGGGTGCATATCCGGGCACCGCTTCATTCCGGGGGGTAGGGACGTGAAATACGTGCATGAAAATGGGTATAAGCTGGGGCAAATATATGCCTTCTTATCCCTTAATCCTCATACAAACCTAAGCGTTCGGATTCGCTGAGGCGAAGTTCTGAAATCCGGAGATTGGCGCGTGAAACCAGTTGGGCGGCCCTTTCGCGGTCGGCGCGTTTGAGGTGGAGTGTGATCTCGCCCCGGTCGCTGTTGGGCAGGTCTGCCACGGCGGCCAGGGTGTGGGTGCGGATTTTCAGGACTGTGCGGAAGATATTGCTTTTGGTCACTATAGACTCTATGTCGGTGTATCGCAGCAGGAGTTCGCGGGGTTTGGCTTTGATAAGGCCCCCCAGAAAGGAGTCTTTCACCTGAAATTCAAGCAGCAGCCCTTCCTGGCGCACAGAAATAATCCCGCCGGCTTCAGCTAAGCCCTGATATACGTTCTGTATCGAAAAGGGGAGGCGGAAAGATTCACCAGTCATTTTTCCGGATTTTATTTTTCTCAAATGTACGAAAATCCGGGATATGCGTTGTGTCAAACTGCTTTTTGCAGCAATTGGTTGACCCGGCCCATCAGCTCGTGGATATGTACCGGCTTGACAATGAAGTCGGTAACCCCGGCAGCGAGGGCCTGGCGGTAGGCTTCGCTCTCCTGGCGGCAGGTAACCATCACAAAGGGGATATCGCAAAAATGGACATCGCTTTTCAGGCGCTTGCACAGTTCCAGCCCATCCATTTCAGGCATCATCCAGTCGCAGAGAATCATGGCAGGCCTGTGGTCGCGGATATAGTCCAAGGCAGGTCTTGCCCGGTTAAATACTTCAACCTCAAATCCGCCACGTATGAAGTTGTACTCCAGGAGGTCAAGGATGTCTTCTTCGTCGTCTATCACAACCAGTAATCTCCGGTCCATATGCTCTCTTTTCCCTTTGAATAAATCCTGACAAAGATTCATTCTGTAAATATTCCGGGGGTTAACAGATTATGAAATAATCATAAATCAGCTTACTGCGGCAAAAACTTATACCCCACCCCTTTTACGGTAACGATGTATTGGGGGCCGATTTTTTCACGTAATTTTCGTACGTGCACATCTACCGTGCGGTCCGTTACGTGCACATTATCCCAGATGCGCAGCAGCAGGTCTTCGCGGCTATATACCTTGCCCGGACGTGAGGCGAGGAAATAAAAGAGTTCGAACTCCTTGCGGGGCAGTGCGAGGGATTGTCCATTGATCTTCACGACATACTCGTCGCGGATGATTTCAAGTTCGTGTATATAAATCACGTTGGTCTCGCGCTTAACTTGTTGATGCTGACGGCGCAGCATGGCCTTTACACGGCTTTTGAGGACCCGCATTTTCACGGGTTTCAGGATATAGTCATCGGCGCCTGCATCGAGACCTGCGATTTCGGAATACTCTTCGACCCTTGCGGTGAGGAAGATAATCGGGGTTTTTTCGAGACCGGGCGTGGACCTCATGGCGATGCAGGCTGTAACACCGTCCATTTTAGGCATCATAATGTCGAGAAGGATCAGATCGGGGTGGACTTCCTGGGCCAGTCGCAGGGCATCTTCGCCATCTACTGCGCGAAAGACCTCGTAGCCCTCCTTTTCAAAGTTGTATTCCAGCAGATCCAGAATGTCTTCTTCGTCGTCAACGATGAGAATCTTAGCAGAAGTATTGAGAAATTCGGAATCTGGAGCCATACATCCTCCTTTTCTTGTATGGGTCAAAATTTGTCTTTTTCTCCTTGTGGAAAAATGGCTTCTCTTTGATTTAACGATAAAATAACCTGCAATTTACACCCCGGTGATACCTGGGATATAATTTGATAACATAAGAGACGATCCGGTAAAAAGTCCGCTTCAGGCTCCTTCTTCAAAGCCGTATTTCCCCCGCAGCGGCACAAATTTAAATTCATGGAGGGTTTCGGTCCGGTACTCGTTTTTGTCTATGCGGGTTACCGTAGTCATGCGCTGCGTATCGCGGTTGCCGAGCGGGATGACCATTCTGCCGCCGATACAGAGCTGCTGGCGCAGGGTATCGGGAATCACCGGGCTGGCCGCTGTAACCAGAATCCGGTCGTAGGGCTGGTAGGTGGGCCAGCCAAGGGAGCCGTCGCCGAGGTGGGTTTTGGCCTCGCAGCCCTGCTCCTCCAGCAGGTGGCGGGCGTCGAGAAAAAGGCGGCGGTCAAACTCCACCGTAAAGACCCGCATCCCCATTTTACAGAGGATGGCCGCCTGATAGCCGGAGCCTGTGCCGACCTCCAGCACCTTCATTTTGGGCTTTAGCTGAAGCAACTGGCTCTGGTAGGCAACGGTAAAGGGCTGGCTGATCGTCTGGCCGCTGGCGATGGGAAGCGCCTTGTCCAGATAGGCCTCTTCGGCAAAAACCCCCTCCACAAACAGATGCCGGGGCACGGTCCGGATGGCCTCCAGCACCGCCTCGTCGGTAATACCCTTTTGCACCAGTTCGCGGTACAGACGGTCCCGAAGTCCCTTATGTTTAAATGTATCCAGCACTGCCGCACGATTTTGACCCCTCAAAGTAAGGGAAAAGTTCCTTCTCTTCTGTTTTGCATCCTCCCAAACTCTTCGGTAAATTTACCCACCTTAATCTATTCTGTGATGAAACAACTTTTCTCTACCCTTCTGATGCTGCTTTGTGCCGGATACAGCCTGGGACAAAACCTGAAATTTGCCAATCCGCCTGCGGCTCTCTATAGCGTACCTCCTACCGGTACGGACGGCTCAGGTGAATATTATGTGTATTTTGAGGTTGTCAATCTCGGCGCCTCCCCTGTGAGCCTGCTGGCGACCCGCCTCGAAAACAACCTTTTCGCCGGACATGGCACCTTTTTTTGCTGGGACCTTTGCTATGACTCCACCCGCGAGCAAAGCCAGAACCCCATCGTCCTGGCTGGTAACGACACCACTGCTTTTGCCCAGTATATCGTGCTGAAACCCAACAACATCGTTGGTTACAGCGAGGCAACGATGGTATTTACCGACATTGCGACCGGAGAATCCATCCAGCGTACCTACAAATTCAGCGTGGGCGGCGCACAGGCCATAGACCCCTCCCAGGCAGACAGATACCTGTCTCAGCCCTACCCGCAGCCAGCAGATGCAGAGCTTTCGCTCGATTATCACCTGTCGCCGGGCGAGGGACTGGGCGCGATGAAACTCTTCTCTGCCGATGGCAGAGAGGTGGCCTCCCAGACCCTGCAAGGCAGCGAAGGCACAGCCCATTTCGAAACTGCACATCTGCCACAGGGCCTGTACCTGATCACGATCAGCCAGGGAAACACCCCGCTGGCCACACGTAAAGTCCTCATTTACTGACCATTACCCACTTCATGAAGGAAGACTCGCCCGTATTTTCCGTGCAGGCCCTTACCCTGTACCTCAAAGAACTCATCGAAGGAGACACTACCCTTCAGCATGTGAACGTCGGCGGCGAGGTATCCAACCTGACCTACCACGGGTCGGGACACGTATATTTTACCCTCAAAGACAGCGAGGCGCAGCTTACCTGTGTGATGTTTCGCAGCTATGCGCTGCTTTCGCCGAGGATTGCCGCCGGAGAGCGGATTGTGGTGGTGGGCGACATGAGCATTTATGCGCCGAGGGGCAATTATCAACTGATGGTCAGGCAGATCCGCAAAGAGGGTCTCGGCGATTTGTACCAGCGTTTTCTGGCGCTGAAAGACAAACTCCAGCGCGAGGGCCTTTTTGACGAGACGCGTAAGCGTGCGATCCCGCAGTTTCCGCAGACCATCGCGGTGATTACCTCTCCGACCGGGGCGGCGGTGCGCGACATTTTGCAGACCCTCCAGCGGCGCTACGGGCGCGGTCGTGTGATCGTGATTCCGGCGGTGGTGCAGGGCGAACAGGGACCCTCCTCGCTGATCCAGGCGCTGGCGGCGGCTCCCGGCACGGGGGCTGAGGTGGTGATCCTGGCGCGGGGCGGCGGTTCGATCGAGGACCTGTGGAACTTTAACGAAGAGTCGGTGGCGCGGGCTATTGCGGCCTGTCCGGTTCCGGTGATCAGCGGCATCGGCCATGAAACAGATTTTACCATCGCCGATTTTGTTGCTGACTTCCGGGCCTCAACCCCGACTGCCGCCGCCGAGCGCGCCACGCCTGATATCGAGGCCATCCGCGCGACGCTGAATGAGTGGGAAAAACAGATGCAGCGCGGGCTGCAATATTTCATTGATTTTAAGCGGCAGGTACTCGACGACTATGCCTATCGCCTCGAACAAGCCCTGCGCGAACGTCTGCGGGACTCGCGGCGCAAACTCGACGTGCTCGACGCCCAGCTCAGGGGCCAGGACATCCGCAGCCTCCTGCAGCAGGGATACACCCTTACCTTAAAAGAAGGGATTATTCAGCGGAGTCACAGCGGCATCGTGCCCGGCGACCGCATCGAAACCATTTTTGCCGATGGCAGAATCGCCTCTGTGACCGAAGACCCGGCAGAAAACCAGACACCTTAATATACCTTTTTTATGGAAGCCAAATTTTCACTCGAAGAAAAACTTACACAAATCCGGAGCATCGTGGATAAAATGCAGAAAGGCATGTCGGACTACGATAAACAGGTAGAACTGTTTGAAAATGGGGCCAGACTGATCCAGGAATGCAGGCAGTACCTCGACCAGGCAGAGATGCAGGTGCAGCAACTGGTTGAAGGCAAGCTGCGCCCGGTAGATCCGGTAAAATAAAATACAAATTTTCGTGTTACCTTTACAAACACTCTATTCTGCACGATATATGGCAATGACTGTACGCGGCAAACTGCACAAAAAATTCCCAACGGTGGATGTCTCCGACCGCTTCCGCAAGCGCGAGTTTGTGATTGAGATTGTGGATGGCAACCCGATGTATCCCCAATATGTAACCTTCCAGCTTACGCAGGACAAGTGCGGTGTGATCGAAGATGTGCCACAGGGTTCTACGCTCGATGTGGACTTCAACCTCCGGGGCCGCGAATGGAAGAGTCCTCAGGGCGAAATCAAGTATTTCAATACCCTCGAAGCATGGCGCGTGGTGACGGCAGCCGCCGAATCTTCCCCTGCGATGGAAGCCCCTCTCAGCCCGCCTCCCTACATGAGCGGAAGTGACCTGGAAGGCGGCGCGGATGATTTGCCCTTCTGAAATGACCCGCCGGTCAAATATTTGCGGGCAGGAAACAGAACAATTTATGCATAAATCTTAACCCGCACTTGCGCTCCGGGTATCGAAGAGGCGCAGTTCTGTTTCGCCCATTCATTTTGATAAGAAGGCAGTTAGGTAAGGGAAAATGGCGGAAGCACGTTGAATTTATTCACATTTCCCCCTTTTTTCTTACATTAGCCCGGAGAGACCCCTTCGGAATCCCCCTGTGCATAGTTGTCCGTTTGGATTGAATTTTCAAAATTTAGGCACCGGAACCCAACAAACTAACCTCAAGTTCGGATATGGCGACTTACAAAAACGTGATGCTCGTGGATGACAACGAGATAGATAACATCATCAACGAGAAGATCATCGAGGCCAATCACTTTGCTGAGAGTATCCTTGTATTTCAGACCGGGCAGGAGGCATTGGATTACCTGAATGCCAACCAGCAGGATGCAGACATGCTTCCTGAGATCCTGTTTCTGGACATTAATATGCCCATTATGGATGGGTTTCAGTTTCTGGAAGAGTTCGAGAAATTTTCTTCGGTTGTGCATGAAAAGAGCAAGATCATTATGCTCTCTTCTTCGATCAGCCCCAAGGACATTGACCGGGCAGCCGGAAGCCGCTATGTGAAGAAGTATCTGAACAAGCCGCTGAACTCCCGCTACCTCGACGCGATCAGCTTCTGATTTTTACGGAGTATTCCATGTATGCTGCAGGAGAGCTGCCAGCTCCATGAGCAGCGCTACCCCAACGTGTACCATCACGCCCCCCATCACACTGCGGCTGCGCAGGGCAAACACGCCCAGAATGTAGCCTCCGAAGATGGAACTGATGGCCTCGCCGGGCGGTTTGGCAAAGTGCCGGAAACAATAGATCACTGACATCGGCAGGACCGCCCCTCTGCCCAGTACCCCCGCCATTCCGATAATCAGGAATCCCCTGAATATCAGCTCTTCCCATACAAAATCGGAGGCATACACAGTATTGTAGAGCAGATACGCCGCCCAGGCGGGAATATGCTCCAGCCGTGCTACCTGTCCGGGTCGAAGCGTGGGGTAATAGTTGATAAATCCCGACTCAAAAGAAGCAGCCAGCACCAGCGGTACCATCAGCAGCAACA
>RDXT01000695.1 GCA_004292985.1 Bacteroidota bacterium | reverse complement strand
GTTTTGGACGCCATCCCTCATCTGCCCCTCGTACTTTTTCTGGCCATTGGGGTACCATTCGGTATATGCACCCTTAAATGCATTTGAATACTCCGCTTCGAGCCGGAGCTGGCCATTGGGATGCCAGGCTTTGAGCAGGGCGGGGCGATCTGAATGACTTTCCTGGTATTGGAGCGCGGGCTTTTTTTCCGGAAGCCGCAGAAGCAAGGTATTGCTCTTGTCTTTGCTGACTTCCACTTCCCATGCGGCATTGCTTTTGCCAGCGGGTCTCCAGTCTGCGCTATACAGGGTTGTTTTTTGAGCCGCTACCCATTCATGGTTAAAAATCAGGCACAGCAGGCACAGGATTCGGAAGAATGTGTTCATCAGATGGGATATTGCGGCCAAGATATAAGAAAAATGTATATTCGTTGCTACATCCTACCCTCTCCCATCCGTGGAAAAGCGCAATTTTCTGTTGTATGCTCTTGCTGTCCTGCTGTTTATCTGCCTGCATATGGCATTTAAGCGGGCAGATGTGGAGGATGTTCGCTTTTTGCTCGCGCCCGCCGACAAGGTGCTGGAGTGGGCTACAGGTTCGCGGGCAGAATGGTCTGCTGAAGGGTATTTTCATCCGGAGCTGAATATCATCGTTGGCAAAGCCTGTGCAGGCGCTTATTTTGGCACCATCTGCTTTCTGATGCTGACGTTTCTGAGCCTCAGGTTCCTGAATCGGTGGCAGCACAAACTCCTGGCAATTCCGGCTGTGCTGCTGGGCACCTATCTGCTGACCCTTTTGGCAAATACCTCGCGGTTGTTATTTTCGGTTTTTCTTCATGAAAAACTGGTACTGCTGGCCGGAAAAAACCTGAGCTGGCTGCACCAGGCCGAAGGAAGCCTTGTTTATCTTTTCTCCCTGATTGTGATTTACCTGGGGTTCGATTTTCTGTTTACCCAATTACGCGAAAACCATGCAAAAGTATCTTGATCCGAGGTGGTTGTTTCTGCTTCACACCCTTCCCGTACTGGTTTTTTTCTTCCTGATGTGGGGAGAATTTGGGATTATCAAGCACGTGCTGACTACGGAAAACCAGTCGTACTGGGCCTGGTTTGGCGGTGCCCTGATCCTGATTACGACCCTGAATTTTCTGTATGCCTACTACCGCTACATGCAGAAAGAGCCTGTGTCGCTGTGGTACGGCCTGATCTCGCTGCTGCTGCATATCGGTTTTTTGTATGCATATTTTCTGAACGCTGCGCAGATTGTGCCCTTTACCATTCCCAGATGGATGGTTCCGGAGAATCTGATCCTCTACGCGGGCACCTTTCTGATGCCTTCGATGGCCTATTCGCTGGGGGTGCTGGTGATGTATTCCAGGCCCTCCGAAAAGTCCCGCGCCTGGGTAAATTTCCTGGCTACGCTGGCTATCCCTCTCTTAGGGTATTTTTTTGTCCAGGTGGTGCTCCCGCTGTGGCGGATTCCGGAGACAGATTATGCAGAGCATTTTATCGTTGTTTCGATCATTTCCGGCACCCTGGGTTTTTTGTTTTTGCTGCTGAGAGGAATCTATATTCTGGTGATTAAAAAAGGAATAGGCCCGGGGAAAGGGATAAGGCAATTATGGTGGAAGGTTCCGGTTTCCATTCTGCTTCCTCAGTTGGGTCTGGCAGTGAATCAGGGTTTTTTGCTGGGTAGTTTTTATTTCAATAACGAAGGTATTTTCGGTAATTTCAATAATCCCTGGTTTTATATTCTGGCTTCGGTAAATGGGATCCTGCTTTGCCTGCCGGAGCTTGAACACAAGGTGTACCGCCTGATTTTATTTGCAGGGCGCTGGCTGCTGATGGCATATACCTTTTATTTTTTCATTGTATTTCTGCCTTTTCTGCCCTTTTCCGTTCTGGCCATTGTGGCTTTCGGGCTGGGTTTTCTGATGCTTGTGCCGCTGCTCTTATTTGTGCTGCATGTCAGCACACTTGCAGCAGACATTGCCTGGCTGAAGGCCTATTTCCCCACCCGGAATCTCCGTTTGCTGGCGCTCGCCTGCGCCCTGTGCATACCAGGCATTATTGTGGGTAAGTACCTGAATGACAGGCGCGTACTGCACGAAGCGCTCGACTATGTATATACGCCCGACTATGCCAAATCCTATGATATCAACCGCGCATCTCTCTCCGCTACGCTGGGTGAGGTGATGCAACACAAGGAGAGGGGGCGCACGTTTGTGATGGGTGCGCAGCTTCCCTATTTATCCCCCCTGTTTAACTGGCTGGTGCTGGATAATATGACCTTGTCTGACCATAAAACCGCCACCCTTTTCCGGATTTTTTACGGCGAGAACTATTTCGAATCGC
>RDXT01000797.1 GCA_004292985.1 Bacteroidota bacterium | reverse complement strand
GACCGATATTTCCTTCCTCAGCCTGCAGGATGTAAGCTCGGTCGAAGTGCTCAAAGATGCCTCAGCGACAGCCATTTACGGGTCGCGCGGGGCCAATGGGGTAATTATCATTACCACCCGCCAGGGCACCACCGACGGGCAGACAGCCTTCAACTTTTCGACCTACTACGGCGTTCAGAATGTGCTTCGTGAAATTCCGATGGTTAATGGAAGCGAATTTGCGACCCTGGCCAATGAAATTGCAGTGAACGAAGGCCGCCAGCCCCTGTACCCCAATCCGGATTCCTATGGAGTGGGTACTAACTGGCAGGATGAAATCTTCAGCCCGGCACCGATCCAGAGCTACCAGTTGTCGGCTTCGGGCGGGTCTTCGCGCAGCACATATAACATCAGCGGGAGCTGGTTCCGGCAGGATGGTATCATCGAAGGGTCTGATTTTGAACGTTTTACCCTTCGCCTGAATAACCAGTACACCCTTCGCCCCTCCATCCGCGCGGGTCATAACATTGCCCTGATCTACCGCAAAGGCAACTCCACCCCCGGCGATGTGGTCGCCAATGCCTACCGCGCTGCGCCCATTGTGGTCGCCCGCGATACCCAGGGCAATTTCGGTCAGACCACCCGCGTGGCCTCTGTGGGAAATCCCCTGGCGCAGCTCTTTTACAACTATGACGCAGGCACCGGCTACCGCGCTACGGGCAACTTTTTCGTGGACCTCAGCTTCTGGAAAGGCTTTACCTTCAAAACCAACTTCGGCCTCGATCTGGCGATGAATGACAGCAAGCAGTTTGTCCCGATTTTCTTTGTGTCCGACCTTCAGCGAAATGATGCCGACCGCCTGAGCGTAAATCACGACCGCAACCTTAACTGGCTCTGGGAGAATACCTTAACCTACGACCGTGCCTGGGAAAAACAGCGGATAAATATCCTTGCAGGGGCCACGGCCCAGGAAAATACCTTTGAAAACCTCGGCGGTTCCCGCACAGGCTTTCCGGGGGCCACGCCTGTATTTTACTACCTCAATGCAGGCGAAGTAACCGCCCAGACCAACTACAATGCCTCCGAATCCTGGAGCATGTTTTCGTATCTTTTCCGTGTCAACTACAGTCTGCTTGACCGTTACCTGCTTACGGCCTCCTTCCGCCGGGATGGCTCGTCGAAATTTGGCAAAAATAACCGCTTTGGCTACTTCCCATCCTTCGCGCTGGGCTGGAACATTGCGCAGGAGTCCTTTATGCAGGGTCAGCAGCTCTTCGACCGCCTGAAACTCCGGGCAAGCTGGGGGATCATCGGCAATGAAAAAATCGGTGCATACGCGGGCCGTCCGACCGTTACCCCCAACCTCAACAGTGTATTTGGCCCCAGCGAAGTCCTCAATTTTGGCGCATCGGTTATTACCCTCGCCAATCCCAACATCCGCTGGGAAGCGACTACACAAACCGACATCGGCCTCGAAATCGGGCTGCTCGACAACCGCCTCAGCATCGAAACCGACTATTACCGCCGCGTCACCGAGGGGATTCTGGTAGATCTGCCCATTCCGGGCTATGTAGGCTCGGCCAACCGCCCGGTGGTGAATGCCGCCGAAGTGCTCAATGAAGGCATAGATATGGCCCTGAGCTGGCGCGAAACCCGTGGAAAATTCAGCTACTCCCTCTCTGCCAATGCCTCGACCGTGCACAATGAGGTGCTGAGCCTGGGCGAAGGAAATGAAGATATTTTCGGGGGAGATATTGGCGAAGGGGGCAAACTGGGTACCCGTACCGTTGTCGGATTACCCATTGGCTCTTTCTTTGGCTATAAAGTCGAAGGGATTTTTCAGAATGCTGCCGACCTGGAGCAATATCCTACCCGTGGGAGCGAGGTGGCAGGCGATCTGCGATTTGCCGATACCAATGGCGATGGCGTGATTACCACGGCTGACCGCACCTATCTGGGCAGTCCCATTCCGACGCTGATTTATGGTGCCAGTCTGAGTGCCGCTTATGCCGGGATCGATATCGCTGCCGACTTCAATGGCGTGCGGGGCAACCAGATCATTAACGCCAAAAAAATCGCCCGTTTCGGTACCTACAACTTCGAAACCTCCTTTCTCGACCGCTGGAATGGCGAAGGAACCAGCACTACCGAACCCCGCGTTACCAACGGTGGCCACAACTACGAAGTGTCGGAGCGTTTTCTCGAAGACGGCGCTTACTTCCGCGTGCGGAGCCTTACCCTCGGCTATTCCTTTCCGGAGGCCCTGCTCGCTCCTGCCCGGATCAGTAAACTGCGCGTATATGCCGCCGCCAACAACCTGTTCACAAAAACAGACTACAGCGGCTATACCCCCGAAATCACCAGCAACTCCGTGCTCAGTGTCGGCATAGACCGGGGCGTTTATCCGGTAGCCAAAACCTATTTTCTCGGACTCGATCTTGGATTTTGAGTGAAAAACCTATGAAATCTATACGAATAACCCCCTTTGTGAAAGCCTCTGCCCTGTCGGCCCTGCTGCTGGCGGGCTGTAGCGACCGCTTTCTCGACAAGGAACCCCTCGGAGTTCTTTCCTCCGAAACTTTTTTTCAGACGGAAGAACATGCTGTCTGGGCCACCAACGCGGTCTATGAACACCTGAGAAGCTGGGAGGTGCATGTGTTCAGCTATGTGGGCCTCACCGACATTATCTCCGACGATGCCGACAAAGGCAGCACGCCTACCGATGCCAATTTTCTCAGCGAAATTGACAACTTCACCTTTGATCCCGGCAATGTGGCCTTCAGCACCGTCTGGACCGGCTACTACCGGGGCATCCACCGCGCCAATATTGCCATCGAGCGCATACCGGAGATAGATATGGACCCGGACCTCAAAGCGCGGCTGATCGGTGAATGCAAATTTCTCCGGGGCTACTTTTACTTCAACCTGGTGCGCTGGTTCGGCGACGTACCGCTCATCACTGCGGATCTGGCCCCCGATGAATATGAGCAGCCCCGCACCCCCTCGTCAGAGGTCTATGCCCAGATCATCAAAGACTTTGAAGATGCCTCAGCGGCCCTGCCTAAAAAATCAGGGTACAGCAGCGAAGACCTGGGCCGCGCTACCCAGGGTGCCGCACAGGGCATGCTCGCCCGCGTGTACCTGAGCCTCGGCGACTATCCGAAGGCAGCGTCGGCTGCCGTCGATGTTATTCAGTCGGGTGAATATAGCCTCTATCCTTCCTATGCCGACATTTTCACCCGCGCAGGCGAAAATTCCTCCGAGTCTCTGTTTGAGGTGCAGGCTACGGCCCTCGAAACCGGCGGCGCAGGCAGCCAGTACAACGAAGTGCAGGGCGTGCGTGGTGTGCCCAACCTGGGCTGGGGCTTCAACCGCCCTTCCGATAACCTGATTACGGAGTATGAGTTCCGCGACCCCCGCCGCGATGCGACCATCCTGTATGTCGGCGAGTTGCTGCCCGATGGCTCTGCCTTTGTGGAGGACAATCCCGACATTTTTAATGAGCGATACAACCAGAAGGCCTGGACTCCCGCCGTAACAGGCGGCAACGGCAATGGCGCGGGTAACATCCGGATCCTGCGTTATGCAGATATTCTGCTCATCGCTGCCGAAGCCCTGAGCCAGACCGGAGAGGTAAGCCAGGCGCTGGGCTACCTGAACCAGGTGCGTTTCCGCGCCCGCAACGGCCTTACCAACATCCTGCCCGACGTTACCACCACCGATCCCGCCCAGCTCCGCGACAAAATCTGGCATGAGCGCCGGGTAGAACTTGCGATGGAGCAGGGGAGGTGGTTTGACCTTGCCCGGCAGGGACGTGCGGCTGCGGTGCTGCAAGGCGTAGGCAAAACATTTGTCAGCGGTAAACATGAACTTTTGCCCCTGCCTCAGTCAGAAATTGACCTCAGCAACGATGCCCTGATCCAGAATCCGGGCTATTAAACTTCCGGCAAAATACACCTGTGTGAAAGAGTCAGAGACCTGCGGGGCTTTGACTCTTTCACTTTTCAGAGAAGCATTAACAATATGGAAATAGGAATGATTGGAAGCAGGCCGGAAAATATTCGGTTTGTGTAAATATTACGCTAAAAAACAGGCCATTTTTTTAAATTTCTGTAAATCAGGCCCTTAGGATGACCGGAGGCGTATTGTCTTTCAATTCAGCCATTATTATTTTTTGAATTTTTAATGCCTGTTTATAGAATTTCTGTAAATTGCCCATCATCTCACAAACAGAACCCCCAATCTATGGCTAAAAACATGCTCGTCTCCACTCCCACACCTTCGAGCGGTACCCTGCACTGTTACCACCTCCCGAAGGGAATGGTGAGCATCAAAATTGCCCGGCAGGGAGGCAGCGTCGCTTTCGAGCAGCCTACCGCTGAACTGGTCCCTGATCCTGAGCACGTATATTATCTGAAATATACGGCGTCTCCCTTTTCGAGCGATACCCTTGATGTGGCTTTTAGTGAAAAAGGCTTCCTCCAGTCGCTCAAAACCGTAATTAAAGACGAAACAGGCGCTTTTCTGGGAAAAATTGTGGAGTTGGGTTCTGCTGTGGCCGAGGTGGCCATTGCGCCGGGTGTGCGTACCCGCGACATAGATGGGATGGCCGCTGTGCCGGTGCTGCTGTTTTCGGGGGTAATCAATCCATTTGATAGCAAGGCACTTGAGCGGGTAAACAAAGCCCTCGCAGCAAACAGCCCCGATATGAGCCTGATATTTAGCGTCGAAGAGCAGTCGTCCAATATCAGCAGCCAGATGAGCCGCAATGACGCGGCCCTTCGTTCAGGGGTGTTTTGCAAGCCGATGGGCACCTATGACTTTGTGCTGAGTTCCGGTGAAAATGAGCTGTTCCGCTACGAACTGCGCCTGCCCCACAAAAGCGAAGTTCACTTTATCGAAATCCCCCTTGAGCCTTGGGTACAGACAGAGTTTGACATCAATTTTGATGCATCTGGCTACCCTTCCAGCATTCGCCTCGTGAAGCCCAGCACAGCTATGGCCATGATCGAATTGCCCCTGCAGATCATCAGGGCCATTATCGAGCTGCCAGCCAAACTCTTCCAGTTCCGGATCAACCTCGACAGCAGCCGCGCCGATGCCCTCGAAAAACAATACGCACTGGAGCAACGTTTTCAGGCACACGCCGAAAATGTGAACAAGCGCCTCGAAGCCGTAACAACCGCCGTTGTCGAAGGAGATCCCTCCCTCGCCTCAGAAGAAGAAGGCACGCGGGGCCTGTTTGATATTTTCAAAAAAGCCCCTAAATCCACCACTGCCGCTAACCGCCCGGCCCAGAGCGGCGCACCCGTGGATAATGAAGCCCTGGTACAGGCCCAGCAGGACATCAAAAAGCTCCAGCAGGACATTCTCGTGCTGCGCCGCCGCTTAAACGAAGAAAAGTGATGCGCATAGCACCTTCATACGAAAAAAGCCTTCTGAACAATTGTTCAGAAGGCTTATTCATCAGACTCAAAACACCTGGCTGTAGGGGAAGGATTCGAACCTTCACGGGGAGGTTAGCTCCCTTGCGGGAATTTGTGCCTCAGCCCCCACCCTCGAGACCAGAGGGCATGGCTGCCAGTTTCATCACCCTACAGGGTAAAAATAAAGTAACGCTATCCAAGAACGTGACTACCAGAGCATTTCCGTCAGTCATTATGATACAAATCTATAACAAAACACCCCTTTTGTCAAGAAATTTTTAATATTTTTTTCCTTTATTAAAATTATATCAATAAAAATGCTTTTTTATTACCATTCCTTTGTTTTAGTTTCAAAATTATGAGCACTATTTTAGAAATTGATAAACTGGACCTGCAAATTCTTTCGATACTCATGCAGGATGCCCAGAAGGCCTACACGGAGATTGCCAAGCAATTGGAGATTTCCGGGGGCACGGTTCATGTGCGGATGAAGAAGCTCATGGAGAAAGGGGTAGTCAAAGGCTCTCACATGGAGATAGACGCCAGCAAGCTGGGATACGACATCTGTGCTTTCGTGGGGATGTTTCTCGAAAAAGGTTCTTTATACAACCGCATCGTGAAACAACTGGAGCAGATACCCGAAATCACGGAAATTCACTACACGACCGGCCGCTACGGGATATTCCTCAAGATCGTGAGCCGCAATACCCGCGAGCTGCGCAGCATCCTCAACGACAAAGTGCAGCCCATCGAAGGCATCCAGCGCACGGAGACCTTCATTTCCCTCGAAGAGAGCCTCAAGCGCCCCATCCGCATCCTTCAGGAGAGCGAACTCGAATTCATTTAAGCCGCTTTCTGTGCGTATAGACATTATTTCCTGCGTGCCCCGTCTTCTGGAGGGGCCGCTTTCTCACAGCATCCTCAAGCGGGCACAAGACAAAGGCCTGCTTGAGGTGCATGTCCACGACCTGCGCGATTATGCCGAAAACAAACACCGCCACATAGACGACTACCCCTTTGGCGGCGGTCCCGGCATGGTGATGATGGTCGAGCCGATCGCGCGCTGCATCCGTGCCCTTCAGGCTGAGCGCAGCTACGACGAGGTCATTTACCTCAGCCCCGACGGCGAAACCTTCCGTCAGCCCCTGGCCAATCAGCTCTCTCTGCTGAACAACCTGATCCTGCTGGCAGGCCATTACAAAGGCGTGGACCAGCGTGTGCGCGACCTCTTCATCACCCGCGAAATATCCATCGGCGACTACGTTCTCTCCGGCGGAGAACTGCCCGCCCTCGTCCTCGTAGATGCCCTTGGGCGTCTGATCCCCGGCGTGCTCGGCGACGAAGGCTCCGCCCTCTTAGATGCCTTTCAGGACAACCTGCTCGACGCGCCTGTCTATACCCGTCCTGCCGACTTCGAAGGGCACACCGTGCCCGATGTCCTCCTCTCCGGCCACCAGCGCAATATTGAGGATTGGCGCGACCAGAGCGCCCTCGACAAAACCCGCCGCCTCCGGCCCGATTTACTCCAGGAATAACTCCCCTGTGAACGCCTTCAATATCTCCACATGTCTGCATCCCTTCCTGCCTGCATACGTCCCTTGCTCTTCCTCTCCGCCCTCATCCTGTCTCTGATGCCTGCCTTTTCGCAGACCCCCGATACCTACCGCTGGACAAACCGGCTGATCCTCATCTTTACCCCTGCTGCTGACGATCCGCAGACACAGCAGCAGTTTGCCCTGCTTGAACCCCAGCGCAGCACAGGCCTGCCGGAGCGCGATTTGAAAATCATCGTTCTCCCTTCCCCACAAAGCGAAAATCCACCGCAGGCTACCCTTGAAGTCTGGCGCAAAACCTTTAGCGTTACCTCTGATGCCTTTACGGTACTCCTGATAGGCAAAGACGGCACCGAAAAATTCAGGTCGCTGATGCCTGTCGCTCCTGAAAAACTGTTTGCCATCATAGACGCTATGCCCATGCGCCAATCCGAAATGCGTCGTCAAAACCCCTGATAAGGAGACTCCACCCCCTCCCAACAGTCACTCTTCGAAGGCCTCAAAAAAATCTTCATATTTTTTCCCTTTTCCCTTTGCTCTGTCTGGAAATAGTGCTAATTTTGCTGCCCGTCAAATCAAAGACCGCTATGGAAGACTTGATTAAACTTATCGAAGCCCCCTTTTTACGTAAAGACACTCCGTCATTCCGTGCCGGTGATACTGTCAATGTGTACGTGAAAATTATTGAAGGTAACAAGGAACGTATTCAGCAGTTCCGCGGTGTCTGTATCCAGCGCAAAGGCGCAGGTGCTACCGAAACCTTCACCGTACGCAAAATTTCAGGGGGTATCGGCGTAGAGCGGATTTTCCCGCTCCACTCGCCTTCGGTCGAAAAAATCGAAGTCCTCAAGCGCGGTCGCGTTCGCCGGGCACGCCTGTTTTATCTCCGCGACAAGATCGGCAAAGACGCCCGTATCCGCGAAGACGAGTCAGGAAGAGCTTAATAAAGGGTTTCGAAGGGAAGCGATATTTTTTTTCTCAGCTTGTTGATTTCTTAACACCGCTTCCCTAACTTTACGCGGTTTTTTTGGCAGGTGTATCCATACGACAAAGGTATTACCGCCGGTGTAGCTCAGCTGGTAGAGCAGCTGATTTGTAATCAGCAGGTCGGGGGTTCGAATCCGTCCACCGGCTCTTGACATAGAAAATCTGGGGGAATTCCAGAGCGGCCAAATGGGACAGACTGTAAATCTGTTGTCTTACGACTTCGGAGGTTCGAATCCTCCTTCCCCCACAAAGGCATGGAAAGCCTTTCGTTCTTTTGATAAGGTTAAACAGGCGGGAGTAGCTCAGTTGGTAGAGCATCAGCCTTCCAAGCTGAGGGTCGCGGGTTCGAGCCTCGTCTCCCGCTCTTTTTTTTGTATCAGAGAAGCCAATGTAGCTCAGCAGGTAGAGCACCACCATGGTAAGGTGGGGGTCGCCGGTTCGATTCCGGCCATTGGCTCTCAATTTTGTTTTTTTTAAGCAAAGTCTCTCAGAAACACGCATATCACGATGGCAAAGGAACAATTTCAACGTAACAAGCCGCACGTAAACATCGGTACCATCGGACACGTTGACCACGGTAAGACCACTCTCACCGCAGCTATTACCAAGGTACTCTCTGAATCCAAAACAGGTGGCAATGCTAAAGCCGTCGCGTTTGATCAGATTGACAACGCTCCCGAAGAAAGAGAGCGTGGTATCACCATCAACACTGCGCACGTAGAGTACGAAACCGCAAACCGCCACTACGCACACGTGGACTGCCCAGGTCACGCCGACTATGTGAAAAACATGGTTACCGGTGCTGCTCAGATGGACGGTGGCATTCTGGTCGTTGCTGCTACTGACGGTCCGATGCCTCAAACCCGCGAACACATCCTCCTCGCACGTCAGGTAGGTGTACCTTCGCTGGTGGTGTTTATGAACAAGGTTGACCTCGTGGACGACGAAGAACTCCTCGAACTGGTGGAGATGGAAATCCGCGACCTGCTCAACATCTATGGCTTCCCTGGTGATGACACCCCCGTTATCCGCGGCTCCGCTCTCGGTGGCCTCAGCGGCGAGCCAGTGTGGGTAGAAAAAATCCTCGAACTCATGCAGTCTGTGGATGACTTCATCCCAACTCCTGAGCGCGACAAAGACAAGCCTTTCCTTATGCCCGTAGAAGACGTGTTCACGATCACAGGTCGTGGTACCGTTGCTACAGGTCGTATCGAGCGCGGCACCATCAACACAGGTGATCCGGTAGAAATCATCGGCCTCGGCGCTGAAAAAATGAACTCTACCGTAACCGGTGTAGAAATGTTCCGCAAAATTCTGGATACCGGTGAAGCAGGTGACAACGTAGGTCTCCTCCTCCGCGGTGTTGACAAAACCCAGATCCGTCGCGGAATGGTGGTTGTGAAGCCAGGTTCTGTAAAGCCACACAAAAACTTCAAAGCTGAAGTGTACGTGCTGAGCAAAGAAGAAGGTGGCCGTCACACTCCGTTCTTCTCCAACTACCGTCCTCAGTTCTACTTCCGTACCACCGACGTAACAGGCGTAATCAGCCTGCCAGCAGGTGTGGACATGGTAATGCCTGGCGATAACATCTCTGTTACCGTTGCGCTGATCTATGAAGTAGCTATGGAAAAAGGTCTTCGTTTCGCTATCCGCGAAGGTGGTCGTACCATCGGCGCTGGTCAGGTAACCGAAGTTCTCCCTGATTAATTGAAACAAAACGTATGATACCCCCGCTTCTAAGGGGGTATCTTTTTCTTATTTGTGGTGAAAGCCACGCGGCATACGGGCGTAGCTCAATTGGTAGAGCGTCGGTCTCCAAAACCGAAGGCTGAGGGTTCGAGACCTTCCGCCCGTGCAAACAAAACAAGAAAATGGAGAAGCTAAGAACTCTATTTAAGGAGTATGCAGATGAGCTTCTGTATAAAGTTCAGTGGCCGAGCATCGAAGAGTTGCAAAGCAGCACCGTCACGGTACTGATCGCCTCTATCATGATCGCGCTCGTTGTATTTGGTATGGACTTCGTGTTCAACTCTGCTATGAAAGGGTTGTACTCTCTCGTTAATTAAGCAGGTTGAGAATGGCCAAAGAATGGTACGTCCTTCGGGCAGTGAGTGGCAAAGAAAAAAAGGTAAAGCAGTACCTCGAAAGCGAAATTGAGCGACTGAAGCTCCATGAGCAGATTTCACAGGTGCTGATCCCAACCGAAAAAGTCTTTGAAATGCGCAACGGCAAGAAAAAGTTGCGCGAACGTAGCTTCCTGCCCGGCTATATCCTCCTGGAGTGCGAAATCTCCTCGGAGCTTATACCGGTTATTAAAGATGTGCCCAACGTCATCGGCTTCCTCGCTGAAAGCAAAGGGGGTGACCCTGTGCCGCTTCGCCATGCAGAGGTAAACAAAATCCTCGGCAAGGTGGACGAAGCCAATGAGAAAGGCGAACAGCCGGAAGAGCCTTTTATCAAGGGCGAACCGGTAAAGGTAATGGCGGGTCCCTTCAACGGATTTTCCGGTGTGGTGGACGAAGTCTATGAAGACAGAAAAAAACTCAAAGTGGTTGTGAAAATCTTCGGACGAAATACGCCGATCGAACTCAACTACTTCCAGGTCGAAAAAGAATTTTAATGGAAATCTGGTTGTTGGCAGGTCTCATTCCTCTGAAATCTGTCGAACGCTTCCCACTGGGTTTCCGATATCTCTCCGATGTTAACCTGATCCAGATCAATGGCCAAGGAAATTAGTACTTACGTCAAGCTCCAGGTCAAAGGAGGGCAAGCCAACCCCGCTCCGCCGATCGGTCCCGCTCTGGGCTCGAAAGGTGTGAACATCATGGAGTTCTGCAAGCGCTTCAACGCGCTCACGCAGGACAAAATGGGACAGGTAGTACCGGTTGTCGTGTCGATCTATACCGACAAATCGTTTGACTTTGTTATCAAGACCCCTCCTGCGGCTACCTTGCTCATGCAAGCTGCCAAAATCCAGAAGGGTTCTGCCGAGCCGAATCGCAAGAAAAACGGCAAGGTAACATGGAACGATGTGCGGACGATCGCTGAAGCCAAAATGCCGGATCTCAACTGTTTTACAGTAGAGTCTGGAATGAAAATGGTCGCCGGTACAGCCCGAAGCATGGGTATTACAGTTGAAGGCACGCCCCCCTGGGAGCAAAAGTGATTGTGAAGCATGGCAACACTGACAAAGAATAACAAGAAGGCTGGTGCAGCCGTGGACAAGACGAAAGTCTATGCGCTCTCTGATGCAATCAAAATGCTCAAAGAAGCTACTTTCGCCAAGTTTGATGAAACGATCGAACTGCACGTCCGGCTGGGAGTAGATCCCCGCCAGGCCAACCAAAACGTGCGCGGTACTGCTGCCCTGCCTCACGGTACGGGTAAAACAGTTCGGGTGCTGGTACTTACCACCCCCGACAAAGAAGCTGCCGCACGCGAAGCAGGTGCCGAGTATGTAGGTCTCGACGACTTCATCGAAAAAATCAATGGCGGCTGGACCGACATTGATGTGATCATCTGTTCTCCGGATGTTATGGCTAAGGTAGGTAAACTGGGCCGTGTACTCGGTCCACGTGGCCTCATGCCAAACCCTAAGAGCGGAACCGTAACCCCCGACGTAGGGTCGGCTGTGAAAGAGGTTAAAGCGGGTAAGATTGACTTCCGTGTTGATAAAACCGGAATCGTACATGCCGGAGTAGGAAAGCTTTCCTTCGATGCGGATAAGCTCACCGAAAACGCTACCGAACTGCTTCAGACCATCAACAAGCTGAAGCCTACGGGCGCAAAAGGCATCTATTTCAGGTCAATCTTCCTAAGCTCTACCATGGGCCCCGGTATCAAGGTTGACAAATCCTCTGTAACGGGAATCTAAGCGGGTTATGACGAAGCAAGAGAAACAACAATTAGTGAATGAGCTGGTCGAGAGGTTGAAGGAAACTCCCAACTTCTACGTGCTGAACGCGGGTGGTATGACCGTAGCGGAAGTGAATAAATTTCGGAGAAAATGCTTCGAAAGCAACTTCCAGCTTACGACAGTAAAAAACACACTCATTGTCAAGGCTTTAGAGGAAATCGGCGGAGACTACTCCGAACTGATCCCTGCTCTGAAACAACCTTCGGCACTGGTGTTTGCTGAAGTTGACCGCCCAAGCGATCCGGCAAAAATGCTCAAAGCTTTTCGTAAGACCGCCGAAAAGCCTGTACTGAAAGCCGCTTATATCGATCAGTCTGTCTTTGTTGGAGATAACCAGATAGATGTTCTATCTACCCTCAAAACCAAAGCGGACCTTATCGGCGAAGTGGTGGGACTGCTCCAGAGCCCAGCCAAAAACGTGGTTTCTGCCCTGCAATCAGGCGGCGCCAAACTGGCTGGAATCGTCAAAACGCTCTCCGAAAAAGAGGGCTGATTACCAAATCGGACACAGGTTTAACCCCCTGTTCCAATCTTTCTTTACTTTCATTCTTCTGTAGAACCTTTCAAACGAACGATAACAATGGCTGATCTGCAAGCTTTTGCTGAGCAACTGGTGAACCTCACAGTAAAAGAGGTGAACGAGCTGGCTAAAATACTGAAGGAAAACTATGGCATTGAACCCGCTGCTGCTGCAGTGGCTGTTGCTGCCGCTCCTTCCGATGGCGGTGGCGCTCCTGCCGTCGTAGAACAAACTGAATTCGACGTGATCCTGAAAAGCCCCGGCGCAGGTAAACTTAACATCGTAAAGATCGTAAAGAACCTTACCGGACTGGGCCTTAAGGAAGCGAAAGATCTGGTGGACAAAGCTCCTACCCCTGTGAAAGAAAAAGTTTCCAAGGATGAAGCTGAAGCTATCAAAAAAGAACTGACAGAAGCTGGCGCTGAGGTAGAGCTGAAGTAAGTAAACATTTGGCTTCGACCAAAGTTCTACCTTTCAATAGACCTGATTCGGTGCAATCAGGTCTATTTCCCTATCTTATGAGTTCCGGTTTTTGCCCGCTCTCAAAAGAGCTTATTTCGATAGAACCTCTAAAAAACTACAGGATTGATTAGTACAAACGGGTTCCACCGGATTTCCTTCTCCAAAATCAAGAAGGTCATTGAGTATCCTGACTTCCTCGAAGTGCAACTTCACTCCTTCAAGGAGTTTATGCAAGTGGACACTCCCGCTGACAAGCGCAAGGAAGAAGGTCTCTATAAGGTATTCAAAGAAAACTTCCCCATCATGGATGCGCGGGAGAATTTCGTGCTTGAATTCCTGGATTACTATATTGATCCCCCACGATACAGCATAGAAGAGTGTAAAGCCCGCGGACTTACCTACTCCGTAGCCCTCAAAGCAAAACTCTTCCTCTACTGCACCGACCCCGAAAATGAAGATTTCGAGCCGGTAACGCAGGAAGTGTATCTCGGGAACATCCCATACATGACCGAAGAAGGTACCTTTATCATTAACGGTGCCGAACGTGTCGTCGTATCCCAGCTCCACCGCTCTCCCGGTGTCTTTTTCGGACAATCCTACCACGCCAACGGCTCCAAGCTGTATTCGGCGCGGATTATTCCGTTTAAAGGCTCATGGATCGAGTTCTCCACTGACGTCAACAACGTCATGTACTCCTACATTGACCGGAAAAAGAAATTCCCGGTCACTACGCTGCTCCGTGCCATCGGATACAGCACGGACAAGGACATCCTGGAGATTTTCGGCCTCGCCGAAGAGGTGAAGATCAATAAAGCGAACCTCAAAAAGTGTATCAGCCGCAAACTCGCTGCGCGGATTCTCCGCACCTGGACCGAAGACTTCGTGGACGAGGACACAGGTGAGGTGGTTTCGATCACCCGTAACGAAGTGCTCTTCGAGCGCGATCACATCATCAGCGCCGCCGACATCGAAAAAATCTTCGATTCCGGTATCTCCTCGATGATCCTCGTGTCGGAGTCCGCCAACGCCGCTGAATACTCCATTATCTATAACACCCTCCAGAAGGACAACTCCAACTCCCAGAGTGAGGCCGTGGACCTGATTTACCGTCAGCTCCGCAACGCCGAACCACCGGATGAGGAAACCGCCCGGAGCGTGATCGACAAGCTGTTCTTCAGCGACAAGCGCTACGACCTCGGTGACGTAGGCCGCTACCGCCTCAACAAAAAACTCCACAGTACCTTCGAAGAGAAGAGTCTCGTGCTGACCAAGCAGGACATCATCAAAATCGTCGAGTACCTCGTAGAGCTTCAGAACAGCAAGGCGCACGTGGACGACATCGACCACCTGAGCAACCGCCGCGTACGTACCGTAGGCGAGCAGTTGTATGCCCAGTTCAGCGTAGGTCTGGCCCGTATGGCGCGGACCATCCGCGAGCGGATGAACATCCGTGACAATGAGGTATTTACCCCTGCCGACCTGATCAACGCCCGTACGCTGTCGAGTGTCATTAACTCCTTTTTTGGCACCAACCAGCTCAGCCAGTTCCTCGACCAGACCAATCCTCTGTCAGAACTGACCCACAAACGACGCGTATCAGCCCTCGGACCAGGCGGTCTCTCCCGCGAGCGCGCAGGCTTCGAAGTTCGTGACGTTCACTATACCCACTACGGCCGTCTCTGCCCCATCGAAACGCCGGAAGGTCCAAACATCGGTCTGATTTCTTCGCTCTGTACCTATGCGAAGATCAACGATATGGGCTTTATCGAAACGCCTTACCGTAAGGTAACGAGCAGCGTGGTGGCCAATGACGCTACCTACCTCAGCGCAGAAGAAGAAGACGATATTATTATCGCCCAGTCCAATGCGCCTGTGGATGTGGCTGGTAACTTCCTGATGCCCAAGGTGAAAGCCCGCAAAATGGGTGACTTCCCGATGGTGGATCCTACGGAACTTGCCTTCATGGACGTTGCGCCCAACCAGATCGTGAGTGTGGCTGCTTCGCTGATTCCTTTCCTGGAAAATGACGATGCCAACCGCGCCCTGATGGGTTCGAACATGCAACGCCAGGCTGTACCTCTGCTGAAACCCGATGCTCCGATTGTGGGCACAGGTATCGAAGGCAAGGTAGCCCGCGACTCCCGCTCCATGATGATGGCCGAAGGCCCCGGTGTGGTGGAATATGTGGACGGTTCCAAAGTGATGATCCGCTACGAGCGGTCCAACATTGACGAACTGGTCAGCTTCGACTCAAGCCTGACTACCTACAAGGTTCCCAAGTTCATCCGGACCAACCAGAATACCAGCATCAACCTGCGTCCGGTGGTTCGCCCCGGCCAGAAAGTGGACAAGGATACCATTATCGCAGAAGGCTATTCGACGGAAAAAGGCGAACTCGCCCTCGGTAAAAACCTCCTCGTGGCATTTATGCCCTGGCAGGGATACAACTTTGAGGATGCGATCGTAATCTCCGAGCGTGTAGTGGCTGAAGACGTATTCACCTCTATCCACGTCGAAGAGTTTGAACTTCAGGTGCGTGACACCAAGCGCGGCGAAGAGGAACTCACCCGTGAGATTCCGAACGTGAGCGAGGATGCCATTAAACACCTGGACGAAAACGGCCTGATCCGCATCGGTGCTGAAGTGAACCCCGGAGACATTCTGATCGGTAAGATTACCCCTAAAGGTGAGTCTGACCCGACACCGGAAGAAAAACTGCTCCGCGCGATCTTCGGCGACAAAGCTGGTGACGTAAAAGACGCTTCGCTGCGCGTACCGCCTTCCAGCGGAGGTGTGGTGATAGATAAGGTACTCTTCTCCAAAGAGAAAAAAGAATCCAAAGCCAAAGTCCGCGATAAGAAAACGCTTACTTCCCTGGAGGAAACCCATAATACCCAGATCCGCGAGCTGAACGAGCAGATGCTTGCCAAGCTGAGCAACCTGGTAGGTGAGGTGAAATCCCGTGGCGTAAAGAATAAGTTTAACGAAGAGGTGATCGCCGCCGGGAAGAAATTCACGGAAAAATCACTCGTATCGCTCAAGTTTGAAGACCTGATCCCGAACAACTGGACGGAAGATGAGGAACTGAACAAAAACATCGAGCGTATCTTCCACAACTTTAAGCGTAAGCTGGACATCATCGAAGGCCAGTACCGCCGGGAAGAATATCAGATCCGCGTAGGTGACGAGCTTCCATCCGGCATTCTGAAACTGGCTAAAGTATGGATCGCCAAGAAACGTAAGCTGAAAGTAGGGGACAAAATGGCGGGCCGCCACGGTAACAAAGGGGTTGTATCCCGGATTGTGCCTGTGGAAGACATGCCATTCCTGCCCGACGGCACACCGATCGACATCGTACTGAACCCACTGGGCGTACCTTCACGTATGAACCTGGGCCAGGTATATGAAACCATCCTTGGATGGGCCGGTAAACGTCTCGGTGTGAAATTTGCTACGCCTATTTTTGACGGAGCTACCTTCGAGGATGTGAATGAACGTATGCGCGAAGCCGGTCTTCCGGAATATGGAGTTATCCGCCTGATCAATGGTCTGACGGGGGTTCCGTTCCGCGAGCAAACCACGGTGGGTGTTATCTACATGCTGAAACTGATTCACCTGGTAGATGACAAGATGCACGCACGTTCTATCGGACCATACTCTCTTATTACCCAGCAACCGCTCGGTGGTAAGGCTCAGTTTGGTGGCCAGCGTTTTGGTGAGATGGAAGTATGGGCACTCGAAGCTTTCGGTGCAGCAAACATCCTTCGCGAGATGCTGACAGTGAAATCGGATGATGTGGTAGGTCGCGCCAAGGTGTATGAATCCATTGTAAAAGGAGACGTACTGCCTACGCCCGGCATCCCTGAATCGTTCAACGTACTGATACACGAGCTTCGCGGCCTCGCGCTCGAAGTTACGCTTGACTAAATTTATCCCTGAAAAGGGGTTTTGCTTTACCTGATCCGCTTCGGATCTTAATGTCGGAGGTGACGCATGCCTATTGCCAAGAACACAAAGATCACCAGCGATTTCAAACGGATCACGATCAGCCTGGCCTCGCCGGAGTCGATCCTGAACCGATCCAACGGCGAAGTGCTCAAGCCGGAAACCATTAACTACCGGACCTACAAGCCGGAGAAAGATGGTCTCTTTTGCGAGCGAATCTTTGGTCCGGTGAAGGATTATGAGTGCCATTGCGGAAAGTACAAACGCATCCGTTACAAGGGCATTATCTGCGACCGTTGCGGCGTGGAAGTGACCGAGAAAAAGGTGCGCCGCGAACGCATGGGCCATATTCAACTGGTGGTCCCCGTAGCCCATATCTGGTACTTCCGTACCCTGCCGAGCAAAATCGGCTACCTGCTGGGTCTGTCTTCCAAAAAACTCGACCAGGTGATCTACTACGAACGTTACGTAGTAATCAACGCGGGCGTGGTGGAAAAAGAAGGCATTCAGCAGATGGATTTCCTCATAGAAGAGGAATACCTGAGCATACTTGAGACCCTGCCCCGTGAGAACCAGATGCTGCCTGATGAAGATCCGGCCAAGTTTGTCGCCAAAATGGGCGCCGAAGCACTGGAATCGCTGCTGGGCAGAATCAACCTGGACGAACTGTCCTATACCCTCCGCCAGCGTGCCGCGCAGGAAACCTCCCAGCAGCGCAAGACCGACGCCCTCAAGCGTTTGAAAGTGGTCGAAGCGTTCCGGGGTGCCAACCGCCGCATCGAGAACAAGCCCGAGTGGATGGTGATCCGCATTGTGCCGGTGATCCCGCCCGAGCTTCGTCCGCTCGTACCGCTCGAAGGGGGACGTTTCGCTACCTCTGACCTCAACGACCTCTACCGCCGGGTGATTATCCGGAACAACCGCCTCAAGCGCCTGATCGAAATCAAAGCGCCTGAAGTGATTTTGCGCAACGAAAAACGGATGCTGCAGGAAGCTGTGGACTCCCTTTTCGACAACACGCGCAAAGTAAATGCGGTTCGCTCCGAGTCCAACCGCGCACTAAAGTCCCTCTCCGACATGCTGAAAGGCAAGCAGGGACGTTTCCGGCAGAACCTGCTCGGTAAGCGTGTGGACTACTCCGGTCGTTCGGTTATCGTGGTAGGCCCTACCCTCAAACTCTATGAGTGCGGTCTGCCCAAGTCTATGTCTGCCGAACTTTTCAAGCCCTTTATCATCCGCAAACTGATCGAAAGGGGTATTGTAAAGACCGTAAAAAGCGCCAAGAAACTGGTTGACCGTCGTGACCCTGTGATCTGGGACATCCTGGAAAACATTCTCAAAGGCCACCCGGTACTGCTCAACCGTGCTCCAACCCTTCACCGTCTGGGTATTCAGGCATTTATGCCACGCCTGGTCGAAGGTAAAGCGATCCAGCTTCACCCGCTGGTGTGTACGGGCTTCAACGCTGACTTTGACGGTGACCAGATGGCTGTGCACGTACCCCTCAGCAATGAGGCCTGTATGGAGGCGATCGTGCTGATGCTGGCCAGCCACAACATTCTTCACCCTGCCAACGGTAACCCCATCACCCTGCCTACCCAGGACATGGTATTGGGTGTATATTACCTCACCAAAGGCCGTCCGGGCCAAAAAGGCGAAGGTATGGTCTTTGGCAGCACCGAAGAGGTGGAAATTGCCTACAACGAAGGTACGGTAGCCAAACATGCCTACATTATGTACCGGAATACCAAATTCGACGAGATCGGTCGCCCTGTAATGGACGAAAACGGTGAAGTCGTAAAGGAAATTCTGGAAACTACCGTAGGTCGCGTACTCTTTAATAAGATTGTACCCGATGGCGCCGGATATGTGAACCAGCTGCTCACCAAGAAGTCCATGCGTACGGTCATCACCGACATCTTTGTACGCACAGGTCTGGTCGCCACGGTTCGCTTCCTCGATGATCTGAAGGATCTCGGTTTCCGTGAGGCCTTCCTCGGCGGTCTTTCTTTCTCGCTTAATGAGGTGATTGTACCTAAAGAGAAGGATAAACTGGTCGCTGAAGCCGAAGAGAAGATCGAAGAGGTAGGCATGAACTACAGCATGGGTCTGATCACGGATAACGAACGTTACAACCAGGTCATCGACATCTGGACCCACACCAACTCCCGCCTGACAGAAACCCTGATGGCTCAGTTGGAGAAGGATAAAGACGGTTTCAACAACATCTACATGATGTTCCACTCCGGTGCACGGGGTTCCAAAGAGCAGATTCGTCAGCTCGGCGGTATGCGGGGTCTGATGGCCAAGCCGCAGAAAACCCTCAAAGGCTCGGCAGGTGAGATCATTGAAAACCCGATCCTGGCTAACTTCAAAGAAGGCCTCTCGGTACTTGAATATTTCATCTCTACCCACGGCGCCCGGAAAGGTCTGGCCGATACCGCTCTGAAAACAGCGGATGCTGGTTACCTCACCCGTCGTCTGGTGGACGTAGCTCAGGACGTGATCATTACAGAAGAAGACTGCGGTACCCTGCGTGGTATCAGTGTCTCCGCGCTGAAAGAGAACGAAGACGTGATCCAGCCTCTGGGTGAGCGTATTCTGGGCCGCGTAGCGGTGAACGATGTATATGACCCCCTCGATCCTGATAAGCTGATCGTAGCTGCCGGCGAATCCTTTGATGAGTTTGTCGTGAAGCAGATCGAAGAGACTGCCATCGAGGAACTGGAAATCCGCTCGGTACTTACCTGCGAGTCCAAGCTCGGTGTCTGCGCCAAATGTTATGGCCGTAACCTCGCCAACAGCCAGATGGTGCAGGCAGGGGAAGCCGTAGGTGTTATCGCAGCGCAGTCCATCGGTGAGCCGGGTACACAGCTTACGCTTCGTACCTTCCACGTAGGTGGTACTGCCCAGCGTGTAGCTAACCAGAGCCAGCTTGTGGCGAAGTTTGCCGGACGCATCGAACTCGAAAACGTACGTATCGTTATGTACGAAGTGTTCGACCAGTCTGACAAGATCGTTACCAGCCGGACCGGTAAACTCAAGATCGTTGATGACCAGGGACGTATCCTCTTCTCCAACAAAGTGCCTTACGGTGCCAACCTGATGGTGGAAGACGGACAAATGGTCCACAAAGGACAAATGCTCTCTATCTGGGACCCATATAACTCGGTGATTATCTCTGAGTTTAATGGTAGGGTGAAGTTTGAAGATGTAAAAGAAGGTATCACCTACCTCGAAGACATCGACGAGCAAACCGGCCACAAAGAGAAAGTAATTATAGACAGCCGCGACAAAGGGGTAAACCCAACCCTTCTGGTACAGGATGAAAGCGGAAAAACCCTCCGCGACCACAACCTGCCCGTAGGTTCCCACATCGCAGCTGAAGACGGCGAAGAAGTAAGAGCCGGACAGGTACTCGTGAAAATCCCCCGCTCAGGCGGTGGTACAGCTGACATCACCGGTGGTCTGCCACGGGTAACGGAGCTTTTCGAAGCACGTAACCCTTCGAACCCCGCTGTGGTCAGCGCGATCGAGGGCATTGTACGCCTGGGTGCAATCAAACGGGGTAACCGTGAGGTGTTTATCGCCGCTACGGATGGCTCTGATGAGCGCAAGTACATGGTGTCGCTGAATAAGCACATCCTGGTACACGACGGCGACTATGTGCTTTCCGGAGAGCCGCTTTCCGATGGCGCCATTGCGCCAAAAGACATTCTGGCCATCAAAGGTCCGAGTGCGGTGCAGTCCTACATCGTGAATGAGATCCAGGAAGTGTATCGTATGCAGGGTGTACCGATCAATGACAAACACATCGAGGTGATCGTTCGCCAGATGATGAAAAACGTCGAGATCGTGGATGCCGGTGACTCACTCTTCCTCGAACGCGAAGTGGTAGGCCGTCTGGACTTCCAGGAGGAAAACGACTGGATTTTCGACAAGTACTTTGTGGAAGATGCCGGTGACTCCGAAACGCTGAAGGCAGGACAGATCATTCCGCAGCGCAAACTGCGTGATGAAAACTCACTGCTGCGCCGTCAGGATAAGAAACTGGCAACTGCCCGCCCGGCACGTCCTGCCGTATGTCAGCCGGTGCTGATGGGTATTACCCGTGCATCGCTGGGTACGAAGAGCTGGCTGTCGGCGGCTTCCTTCCAGGAAACGACGAAGGTACTGAGCGAAGCTGCGATTTCTGCCAAGACCGACGAACTCCTCGGCCTGAAAGAAAACGTGATCGTGGGTCACCTGATTCCTGCCGGTACAGGTATCCGCCGCTACCAGGACATCATTGTCGGCGACCAGGTGGAGTATGAAGAGCGGGTCGAAAAACCCCGTTTCTCACGCGCAAGCCAGGCTGTGATTGACTAATGTGTGGACATAGAACAAAGAAGAAGGGGCATTCGTGCCCCTTCTTTTCGTTAAGAAGCAGATGAACATGAAAAAAGCCATTGTAGTGGGAGCTACCTCCGGTATAGGCCGCGAAATCGCCCGCATGCTGGCCGAAGAAGGCTGTTGTGTGGGCATCACTGGCCGGAGAGAGTCTTTGCTGCGCGAACTGGAGCAGGAAAACCCTGAAAAATTTATCGTTAAGGCCTTTGATGCAACCCTGACAGAAGAAAATAGCCGCCATCTGGATGAGCTGTGTGAGGCGCTGGGAGGCTTCGATCTGATGGTGATCAGCTCCGGAACGGGTGAGCTGAATGAAACCTTTGATTTTTCCCTCGACAAACCGACCATTGACCTGAATGTGGCTGCATTTACGAACGTGGCTGACTGGGCGATGCGGTATTTTCAGAATAAGGGCAGCGGCCATCTGGTAGCCATCACTTCTGTGGCGGGGGTAAGAGGTGCGAGAGGTGCCGCAGTCTATAATGCCAGCAAAGCCTATCAGATTCATTTTCTGGAAGGTATCAGGCATGCGGTTACAAAAGATCAGCTTCCTATTGTTGTAACAGATGTCCGGGCGGGGTTTGTGGATACAGCTATGATGAAGGGAGATGGCCATTTCTGGGTTTCTACGCCGCAGAAGGCAGCCCGGCAGATCATGGATGCGATCAGAAAGAAGGCATCTGTGGTATATGTGTCCCGCCGCTGGCGTTTGATCGCGGGATTGCTCCGGATTCTGCCTGCTGCGCTGTATTACCGAACGTAGACCACCCAGTTTTTCAACGTAAGCGTCAGTTTTTTTATATCTTTGTTTTACCATTGGTCGTCTGCATCTTATGTCTGAAACGCGGGTACATATTCTCAATCACACAGGCATTATGGCGGGTCTCCGCCGCATGGCCTATCAGATTTACGAGGCCAATTACCTCGAAGAAGAGCTGGTGGTGATCGGTGTGGATGAGCGCGGCGGCCTGCTCGCAGATGAGATTGTGTCGCATCTGCGCCAGATCAGTCCCCTGCGCATTACCCTCATCAAAAGTTATCTCGACCGCAGCCTCAGTCCGGTGACGGGGCTGCGTCTTTCGGAGGCAGATTCGGTATTGACAGGCAAGGCGGTGCTGGTCGTGGATGATGTATTGTATTCGGGCAAAACCCTGCTTCATGTGGTGGCGGGCCTTCTCCCTGCTATGCCCCGTACCTTACAGACAGCCGTTTTGATAGACCGGGGCCACAGACTTTTTCCAATCGGCGCGGATTTTGTCGGGTTACAGTTAGCGACTACTATTCAGCAGCATGTATCTGTCGAAATCGAGCCATCAGGCGGCCAGATTCAGGCTTTTTTGTCGTAAGGCAGAATTCTGTTCCTCCTTTAAGGATGAAAAACAGACATCTTATACGCTATTCCGACAGCTTGGCCCGTTCTGTTTTGATTTTGGCAGTAAGACAGCGGATATTTCGAATAAATTGATCCATTAATCATTCATTTTGCAATGACCGAACTTCAACATCAGGCTGCCACCCTTGCCGGCCACGACGAAGTATTTGACATTATCGGGAAAGAAGAGAAGCGGCAGCGGGAAGGTATGGAGCTGATCGCTTCCGAGAACTTCGTGAGCGAAGCTGTGATGCAGGCAGCGGGCAGTTGTCTGACGAACAAATATGCCGAGGGACTTCCCGGAGCGCGGTATTATGGCGGCTGCCAGTATGCAGATGAGGTAGAGGAGCTTGCCCGCGAGCGTGCGAAGGCGCTTTTTGGCGCTGAATGGGTGAATGTGCAGCCTCACTCCGGTGCCCAGGCCAATGCGGCTGTATTTCTGGCGCTGCTGAAGCCCGGAGATACCATTATGGGCTTTGACCTTTCGCATGGCGGTCACCTGACCCACGGTTCGCCAGTCAATTTTTCGGGTAAATATTTCCGTCCGGTATTCTACGGCGTAAGCCAGGAAACGGGCTATGTGGACTATGACCAGGTGCGCGACACCGCCCGCCGTGAAAAGCCCCGTCTGCTGATCACAGGTGCCAGCAGCTACTCCCGCGACTGGGACTATGCCGCTTTCCGCGAGATCGCCGATGAGGTAGGCGCGCTGCTGATGTGCGATATGGCACACCCTGCGGGTCTGATCTCCAAGGGCCTCCTGCGCAATCCGCTCGACTATTGCGATGTGGTAACGACCACCACCCACAAGACCCTCCGCGCAAGCCGGGGCGGTATGATTCTCGTGGGCAAGAATGTACCTAACCCGCTGGGAATCACCACCCCCAAAGGCCAGGTTCGTACCATGGGTTCGATCCTCGACAGCGCCGTATTTCCCGGCACCCAGGGCGGTCCGCTGATGCACGTGATCGCTGCCAAGGCGGTTGCATTCGGAGAAGCCCTTCGTCCGGAGTTCGATACCTATGCCCGTCAGGTGATTAAAAACGCCCAGGCACTGGCCAACGCCATGACGGCCCTCGGCTACAAAGTCATTTCCGGCGGTACTGATAACCACCTGATGCTGATTGACTTACGCGCCAAAAGCACGACCCTCACCGGAAAAATTGCCGAAGATGCCCTCGTGCGCGCCGACATCACCATCAACAAAAACATGGTGCCTTTCGATACCCGCAGCCCGATGGTAACCAGCGGCATCCGTCTGGGTACACCTGCCCTCACCACCCGCGGCCTGAAAGAAGCGGATGTGGAAGTGGTAGCCTCCCTGATTGACCGTGTGCTGATGAACCCCGAAAGCGAGTCAGTGATCGCAGACGTACGCGGCGAGGTAAATGAATTTATGCACAAGTTCCCGATGTTTCAGTGGTAAGAAAGCCCCTGAAGATACCAGGATATTCGTTACATTAGCCGGACGATTGTATGTCGTCCGGTTTTTTAATTAATAGCTGTCCTGTGAGTCTGATATCCCAGTTTAAGACGTTTCGGCAGAAAGAAAAGGACCCTTCTGCAGAGGAGGAAGAAAAGGAAATGTCCTTTCTCGACCATCTTGAAGAGTTACGCTGGCACCTGCTTCGGAGCCTGGCCATGATTGTTATTATTGCCGTTGTCATGTATTTCAACATGAAATGGCTGCTCGACGATGTGATTCTGGCTCCTTTCCGTCCGGAGTTTCCGACCAACCGTTTACTGTGCCAGATACAGCAGGCACTCTGCTTCGACAAGATAGATGTGATTTTTATTTCCATCAGCCCCTACGAGCAGTTTCTCAAGTCCATTACCATTGGTCTGATCGCCGGATTCATCTTTTCGTTTCCCTATTTTCTGTGGGAGATCTGGCGTTTTGTGAAGCCGGGTCTGAAACCTACGGAGCGGGGAGGCCTTCAGGGCAATATTTTTGTGATGAGCGTGCTGTTTTTTGCGGGTGTGGCATTCTCCTACTATGTCATCACGCCATTTTCGGTGCAATTTCTTTCCAGCTTTAAAATATCGGACAACGTAGAAAACCAGTGGCGGATCGGCGAGGTGATTTCGATGGTTACCCAGATTGCACTGGGCGGGGGCATTGTATTTGAGATGCCTGTGGTTGCCTACTATCTCTCCCGGATGGGGGTGATTTCACCTGAGTTTTTGCGCACCTACCGTCGCCATGCGATTGTGGTCCTGCTGGTCGTGGCTGCGGTGATTACCCCTCCGGACTGGCTGAGCCAGATTCTGATCTTTATCCCTTTGCAGATTTTGTATGAGGTGAGCATCGGCATCTCGGCGATTGCTGTGCGGCAGCGCGACCGTCAGCAGAAAGAAGAAGAAAAGGCCGAGAAAGAGAGAGCCGAGAAGGAAAGAGCGGAGCGGGAGAAAGCCGAGAAGGCTGTGGCGAAGACCGCGGCGAATGAAGAAGACAAGGCCTGAGAAGTGGTTGAATATAAGTCGTGAAGGATGTCCCGGAGCCTCGATGAGTTGCTGGCAGAGATTCGCGCCTGCCGCGTATGCGAGGCGCATCTGCCCCTGGGTCCGCAGCCTGTGTTGCGGGCTACGGCTACGGCCCGTATCCTGATCGCAGGCCAGGCGCCGGGTACGAAGGTGCATGCTACGGGCATTCCGTGGAATGACCTCAGCGGCGACCGCCTCCGCAACTGGCTCCAGATGGACAGAGATACCTTTTATGATGAAGGACGGATCGCCATTGCTCCGCTGGGGTTTTGCTATCCGGGCAAGGGCACGCGCGGCGACCTGCCTCCGCGTCCGGAGTGCGCGCCGCTGTGGCGCTCCCGCCTGATGGGCGAACTGAAAGACGTGCGGCTGATCCTCGCCGTGGGGCAATATGCCATCCGCTACCACCTCGGCGGCATGCCCGGCGGCAGCCTCGCCCAGACCGTCAAACAGTGGGAAAAATACATCGGACAAGGCGTTTTCCCGCTGCCACACCCTTCGCCCCGCAACATCGGCTGGCGGCTTCAAAACCCCTGGTTTGAGCAGGAGGTGGTGCCTGAGCTTAGCCGGAGGGTTTGGGAGGAGATGGGGTAGGGGTTTTAATGGAGATCATCGAAAATCTGGTGGCAGGGATCGAGCGCTTCCGGGAGGTGAGGGGAGAAAGCTAAGCCCCGACGGTTCAAAAAAATACGTGTCAATTTTTCGGTTGTTGCATAGCGTGGAGCAGGAATATCTTTGCCCAAACAAACGAAGAGAAAACAAATGACCCCGTATTCAACATTCAAAGAGTTGGAAGATCGAGAAAATGCAACTGATGTTGCGGAGAACATCAGTTCATTCAGTTTTTTCAATATGAAATTGACAGTAGAAATAATGTACCAGGCAATTATTGAGAAAGACGCATGTTTTGAAGGTGTCTTTTTTACCGCTGTTAAAACTACAGGAATTTTTTGCCGTCCAACTTGTTCGGCAAGAAAGCCTAAATTTGAAAATGTGGAATTTTTTACCACTACGAAAGAATGTATCCTGAAGGGATACAGGCCCTGTAAGGTTTGTAATCCGTTGGAAAATGTACATAAAACCCCTGATTTGTATCAAACAGTAATAGATGAACTTTCTCAAAATCCATCTCTGAAATTCAAGGATTACGACTTAAAGAAAAGAGGAATAGAACCGAGTCAAATAAGAAGATGGTTTTTAAAGAATCACGGGATTACATTTCACGCTTATCAGAGGATGTTCAGGATAAATTCGGCATTTAAAAAAATACAAGGCGGCGAGAGTGTTACACAAACAGCTTTTGACCTTGGGTTTGAATCCCTAAGTGGTTTTGGAGAGAGCTTTAAAAATATTTTTGGCGTTTCCCCCAAAAGTGGAAAGCAAAAGAACATCGTTGACCTCAAACGATTGGAAACACCGTTAGGAACAATGCTTGCCTGTGCAAGCAAGCAGGGAATTTGCCTGTTAGAATTTACGGACAGAAAAATGCTGGAAACGGAGTTAAAATCAATTGCCAGGCTTTTGAATGCAGTAATTATTCAGGGAAGTAACAAGTATTTTGATTTATTAGAAATTCAGCTGAGCGAATATTTTGATGGGAAACGAGCAGATTTTTCTGTCCCATTGCACACCCCGGGTACTGACTTTCAAAATAGGGTTTGGGAAGCACTACGACATATTCCTTATGGACAAACAAAATCGTATAAAGAGCAAGCAATTGCTATTGGAAGACCGGAAAGCATCAGAGCAGTAGGCAATGCAAACGGAATGAATAGAATTTCGATTTTAATTCCTTGCCATAGGGTTATTGGCTCAGATGGCCAACTGACAGGCTATGGCGGTGGACTATGGCGGAAGAAGTATTTATTGGAGCTGGAAGCCAAAAACAGCAGGTAACGGGTGTTAGGCACAACAGGAGCTGAGTATCTTTACTCACCCATACACCTCCGCCATGCGCTCAAAATCTTCGTGCCGCTCGATCCACCAGGTGCGCAGGCCCAGGGTTTCGGCTGTCTGAATATTGGGATGCGAATCGTCGAGAAAAAGGGTTTCTTCGGCTTTCCAGCCTGCGCTTTCGAGGGCAGCGAGGTAGATTTCCGGATGGGGTTTGCGCAGGCCCATTTCGAAGGACAAAAAGAGGTGGTCCATCTGGTCGAAGAGGGGCTTGCATTGGGGGCTGAAGTGCTGGAAATGGTAGCGGCTGGTATTGCTCAGCAGTGCGAGGCGGTATCGCTGGCCCAACTGACGCAGCAGCGCTTCGCGCCCCGGAATTACCCCCACCAATAGCTCAAGCCAGATGCGTTTGATCGTTTCGATGTCTGCATCGAGGTTAAAGTCCTCGCGCAGACCCGCTGCAAATTCGTCTATCTCCACTTTACCCGTGTCCAGCAGCGAAAACCATTCATTCTGGCCACTTTTGCTGAACTCTATGCGGGTGCCCTTGTCGCGGGCCAGCAGGGCATATTTGTCGAGGGTACTTTTGATGTCTATGGCATACAGGACATCGCCGAGGTCAATGAGCAGGTTTTTGACGGGAAAAGGGTGCATGAACAGCCAGTTAAAATGCTGCCCCAAATTACAGGAAAAGCGATATCATTACTCGGTAATCAGCACTTTTTGCACAAAAGGCCGCAGCGTGCTTCCTTCCTGGTGGCGGGGCTGAAACACAGCGAAATACAGGCCCGGTGAAAGTCCCGCCACTTCGGGTGTGAGGGTCTGAAAACGTTGTCCCTGCCGGGGCCGCTCTATCATTATCGGCAGGCCCTGGCTGCGTCCCTGCGGATCGTAGAGCTGCATTTCGAGGCTGCCTGCCTGGTAAGCGCCTGTCCAGTCGAGCAAAATCCGGAGATCTGAGGCCTGTGCCGGGCTGGGGGCCAGTTTCGCAAGAGGCTTTTGCTCAGGGGTATAGGTGTAAAAATCGCTCGGAAGCGTCCACTGGCTGGCGCTGTTGGGGTAGAGGATGCGCGTGATCCAGTAGTAGGTTTTGCCTTCGATCAGGTCATATTCCACGGTAAATGTATCCGCTACAAAGGCTTCGCGCGTATCGCCCGCACAGCCCGCCGTACAGACAAAATTGTCGCTCAGCACATACTCGTACCCGATGGCAGAGTCGGCCCGGCTCCAGAAGAGCAAAAACGAATGCGCCTCACGTCCGGGAATGCCCAGATCGCCATCGGCGGGGGCCACATGTGTCTGCGCGCGAAGCGGGAGAAGCGCCACAAAAGGCAGCAGGAACAGGAAATACCGCATGTGTCTTATACGGGGAAAAATGGGGTTCGGGTTTCAGCGGAATGTCTGCTGAAGGTAGCGGTAGTCTCCGCCACCCAGTTCGGCCATACGCCGCAGACGGGGCGCCATCCGGGCTTCTTCAACGCCTACATAGCGCGTGGAGAGGTGGATGCCCGCCTCCTGCTGGCTCCGGATCAGGGGGGCGAGGGTTTCGGGCAGGTCAAAACCGCCATCAGTGATGAGCAAAACTTCGCTTCGCTTTCCGGCTGCGCTGTGCTGTGCCAGCTCCGCATAGGCCAGTTCCAGGCCGGGAACGATTTCGCTTCCTCCTTCGGGTTTTAGATTGGAAAGGCTGGAAATCAATGAATTACGTGAAGAATTGTCGGCAGACACCTGCTGTACCTGCGCTGTTTCGGTAAAGGTTACCAGCGATATCCGGTCATTGGCTTGCAGGTCTGCGACAAGCTCCGCCAGCGTTTTCCGGGCCAGGGGCAGTTTTTCGGGCCGACCCATAGAGCCTGAGATGTCGAGCAAAACGACCAGATTTCGACCCTCTGGCGCAGCGGCAACCGCCCGGGTCGCCAGAGAGCGCCGGGGCGGAACCAGGGCAAATACCCAGTTTACTTCCCCTGAAACGCAGAGCAGGGGAAGGTCGGCCATCCGCGCGATCCGGTTCCAACTGGCCGTAACGCTTTCTCCTGGCCTGCTGAATTTATTGACCATCAATTGATTAAAGAAAAAATACTCCCTTTCATAGGCCTGCCAGGAAGCTCCCACTGCTGCTCCGCCCAGGTAGTCGAGGGCCATGCTGCGCAGCTCGCGTGCCTGGCTCAGCACGGCCTCATAGGCTGCAAGCGGATTCTGGCCCGGCGGCGGGACAATGGATTTCAGGGTTGCCGCTTTTCGCCCTGCCGCCAGGTTGATGCTTTTGACAAGGGTCAGGCTTTGCCTGCGCACCTCGGCGGTGTCTCCCTGGCGCACCGCATAGAGCAGACTCCGGGAGTGGCGCAGCAGGGGCATCAGTTCGCGCTGCACTGCCGCATAGGGCTCCGGGCCATCGGCAGGCGCGAGGGCATTGCGCACCTCCTGCAGGTCGAACTGGAGGCGGGCGCTCACATTGGAGAAGTCTTCATACAAAATGGCCAGGCGGCTGATGTATCCATAGCCTTGTTCGAGGTGCATGTCCTCCCGGTAGTCGGCGGTGGTGGTATAGGCTTCGAGGCGCGCCACCAACTGGAACAATTGCTCATGGAGCCGCCGGAGCTGGCTGAGTTTTTCTGCCACGGCCGCTTCGCGCTCGTCGGGAAGGGTGGACACCCGCTGGAGAAGCGAGTCCAGATCGCCTGCCTTGCGGGCCGATGCGCCCCATATCGCGGCAAAGGCGGTGGGCTGAAACGTTAATTTTTCCCCATAAGCCGCTCTGCCCGGCTCGTCGAGGGGCGCCTGGCGGTAATAACGGTTCATGGACTCATTAAACGCTTCCACATCCTTGTGCAAAGCCCATTGCAGCTCCACCCTGCGCCCGAGACTCGCCACAATGTCATTGAGATAGGCGGCGGTCTGGCTGGCGTTCTGGGCGCTGATATGAGAGTGCAGGGCCAGAAGGAATCCTATCATGGTCCTGCATCTCCGGAAAAGTAAACGTTGATTCATCTGCTTGCCTTTGGAAGAACAAGCAGCAATTTCCGTAAATTTTAATAATTTAAAATTACGATAAAAGGTACTTTATTACGTTTCGGCCAATACGCTTAAACGTCGCAAATGCTTACGCCCTGACGCAGCGAGGCCAGCGGATCTTTGCCGGCGGGGATAAACTCCTGCGCGACAAATCCTTTGTATCCTGTTTCCAGCACGGCTTTGATGATGGCCGGGTAGTAGAGCTCCTGCGACTCGTCAATCTCGTGCCGTCCGGGAACGCCGCCTGTGTGGTAGTGGCCGATGTAGGGGTGGTATTTGCGGATGGTGGCGATCACATCTCCCTCCATGATCTGCATGTGGTAGATGTCGTAGAGGAGTTTGAAGTTGGGGGAACCCAGTTTCTCGGCCAGTTGCACGCCCCAGGGAGTGTGGTCGCACTGGTAATCGGCGTGGTCCACCTTGCTGTTGAGCAACTCCATCATGAGGATAACGCCGTGTTTTTCAGCGAGTTTTACCGAGGCTTCGAGGCCGCGGGCGCAGTTGTCGAGTCCGGCCTGCTCGGTGATGCCGTTGCGGTTTCCGGAGAAGCAGATCACATTTTTTACCCCGGCCTCAGCTGCTTTGGGGATCAGTTCGGCGTAGTCTTTTTGAAGCTGCTTGTGCAGGGAGGGGTCGTTAAAACCCTTGGTGATGCCCAGGGGGCTGCCGAAGGACATGGAGACCGCCAGTCCGTGGCCGATGGCCGTTTTCCATTCGGGCGGATTGAGGAGGTCAATGCCTTTGAGTCCCATTTCTTTGGCCGCAACGCATAGCTCATCGAGCGGAATGCCACCGTAGCACCAGCGGCAGGCGGAATGATTCACATTTCCTTTGAGGGGCAGGGGTGTCATAGGGGTAGATTTGTCAGTTTCGGGGGTAGCAGAGAGGCTCAGAGGCATGATTAGTCCCGCCGAGGCTGCTGCGAGCAGGCGGATGGCCTCGGTACGGCTCATATTTGGTGACATAGGCTGGGGATAAAATGAAAAAGAGAGTAGTAGGGAAAGAAAAGGAATCTTTTTATATTGTATGCGGGAAAAATAAAGTCTATTTTTCCCAGGACGTTAATTCTCACCAGTTTTGTAGTAGTTTGGTTCATAGAAGGGGCACCATCACGGTGTCCCTTTTCTCTATAGCCTCGCCGGGAACTAATATATGTATTTTCTCTGTAGCGGGAAAGCGCTTATTTCCACTTGAGGATGTTCTCCTGCACGCTTTCAAAAGGCATGCAGCCGTTGGCGAGGAGCGTGAGCTTTTCGTCTTTGAGGCCGACCATGGCCGGAAAACCCTGAATCCCCAGCCCTTTGACCCAATCAAACTCTGAATGGGCGATTTCCCGTGCCTCCGGAAGCTGCATGGCCGCGACAAATTCCCCTGGCTCAAAGCCAAATTGCAGGGCAATTTCATGGTAGGTAGCCATATCGGACAAACTTTTGCCCTCCATAAACAAAGCCTTCTGCAGGGCGGCGCTAAAGTCGAAGGATTCTTCGGGGCGCTGCGATTTAAAGAGGCTCAGGGCAATACCCGGATATTCGGAGTCGCCGTTGTACTGCGGGTTGTAGAGGATGTTTTCGTAGAAAGCGGGGCTGAATTCCACCCCGGTCATTTCGGTAATCCGTTTGCTGGCCTGCTCGATATAGGCAGCCATCTGGGTCATCGGCCCCCGGCGGGCACCCATGACCATGCCGCCGCTGATGATTTCGAAAGGGATTTCGGGAGAAAAGGTGTCGTAAATCCGGCGAACCGCAGGACTGAATCCATAACACCAGCCGCAAAGGGCGTCGTAGATGTAGAAAATGCGTTGGGACATGCGCGAATTTACGAACCGATCAGGTATTTTCGGAAAGGAAGTTTTTCGATCAGCAGGGTGAGTCCCCAGGCACCTGCGAGGCTTCCGGCAAACAGCAGGGGGTAAAAGATAACCCGGTCGGGAGTTATGTTATTGATAGTCAATAGATAAGCCAGTCCTTCGAGCACAAAGACATGCACCAGATATATCCCGTAAGAGGCTTCTCCGAGTGTATGTATCCAGACAGAAGTGCGGCGCAGGGGAAGCAGCCAGAGGCAGAGCAGGGTGGAAAGGTGTAAGAGTGTGTCTGTGAGGGATTTACTCTGGAGAAAAGAGGCCGGAATCTGGTTGAAGCTGCCAAATTGCGCGATGCCCTGTGTCCAGATCCAGCTCCCCGCCGCGATGCCTGCCACGATTAGCCCGGACAACAACAGCCCCGCAGACAGGTTGAGGGAGGCCTTTTCAGTTCCTTTCACCGCTTGCCTGGCCATATATGCCCCCAGCAGGAAATAACCCAGGTGGGAGACAAAAAACCGCTTGTCGAACAGCAAACCATTCAGCACATAACCCCAGAATCCCGGAAAAGCGGATACCCACATCTGGCTGAGGGAGGGCTGGAAAAAGAGGTAGAGCATCTGGAGAAAAATGCCCGCAGGCAAGAAATGTTTCTCAAATCGCGAATCGTGTATCCATTTGACTATCAATGGATAGATAAGATAAAACTGAAAAATCAGGATAAAATACCACAAGTGGTAATACGCATCGCCCACCAGCAGGCGAAAGGCCAGGTCCTGCCCCGAAACGTGAAAAGT
>RDXT01000694.1 GCA_004292985.1 Bacteroidota bacterium | reverse complement strand
CAGGCGGAGCAGCGCACCATAATAGGCACCTGCTCGATCTGCAAACGGGCACCCCGGTAGGGATGTTCTCCTTCTTCGAGTACTGCCTCAAAGGCATTGTGCAGCAGCAAAGGCTCTATATTAGCCAGAGGGCCTATTTTCAGGTTGATGGAGATGATTTTTGCCCGCTCGGCAGGGCTGAACTGCTCGTCGAGGGTGCGGAAGATGGTGCGTACCAAGGAGACTTCATGCATAGGCTTAGGATTCGGCGGCCAGGGTATCGCGGAGCAGCGCCAGTTTTTCCAGATGCAGATCGGCTTCGGCCTGCACATGAGGGTCCTGGGTGAGGTGGCGGGCCTCCTTCGTTTTGGCGAGCATATCTTCATACAGGGCCTTGTCCGAGCTTTTGCCATCGAGGCCCAGGTGCCAGCAGGTCTCCACATAGTTGAGCAGGCTCACCGCGCGCTCCAGCGGCCAGCGCTCTGCCGTGCGCACTTCAAGTGCCTCTTCGTAATAGCCAAGGGCCTTTTTCAGGTTGTCGGAGTGGACCGCCTGGGGGTAGCGGGTGAGCGCATTGGCGTAGTTGTTACACACCATCGCGTATTCGTAGGGATAATTGTCCTGCCTGTAAAAAGAGAGGGCCTCCTGAAAGGAAGCAGACGAAACCCCTGCCCAGATGCTTTTTTTCAGCACTTCATCCGGAATTTCGGAGTAGATCACGCCCAGATACTGATGAATGTCGGCAAAAACTTCGGGGGTCTCTTCGCGTGAAAATACCTTGAGCGCCTCCTGAAAAGCTTCCATGGCCCCCCGGAAAAACTGCGGATTGCCATTTTTAGCCCAGGTATAGAGCAAAATTCCTTTTCGGTACTGGGCCTGGGCCAGCAGTTCGGGCATCTCCTCGCGACGGAATATCTCCAGCGCCTTGTTGATATAGCCCAGCGACTCTGCAAAGCTGTCGGAATAGTTGGCTACCTGCGCCGCATCTACCAGCAAAAGGCCCTCATCGGCACTCCTGCCCTGCGCCTGGTACTCCTCCAGCACCTCCCAGAGGGTCTGTTTGAGTTTTTCAAGCAGGGCGGGGTCATAGGGAAGGACTAATTGCTTCATCCAGACCTGGCAAAGAACTGATTTCAGCTCGGTGCTGCCTTCTGAAGAGAGCGGAAAGCGCAATGCCTCCCGTATCAGCACCTCTGCCTCCTCCAGCAGGTCGCTGTCGAGCAGAAAAACCGCATAATGCCGGGCAGTAAAGGCGTGATATTCGCTGTCGGGTGCCGCATTCAGGGCCTCCTGGTAGAAATAGCGGGTGCGCGAGGGGTCAAAGGTATCGGCAGTGGCAGCATAATGATGCAGAATGGCCGAGTTGTGGTACAGACGGTACTCGTCGAAGGGACTAAAGTCGCAGGTAAGCACTTCGGGGGATACGGGCACTCCGTTCTGCAGGCGGTTAAGAACATCTATGTCATTGAGCAGCAGAGAGTTATTTGACAGCAACTCATATACCCTTTCATAATTGCCAAGTTTGGTATAGATCAGCGCCAGAAGGTTTTCGCGGGTCCACACGATGCCTTCGGGAAACAGAAAAGGAGGCATCACATTGTACCAGTCCGGCAGGTGGCTAATGCCTTCTTTGCGCTGCGCAGATATGTGCAGGGCACTGGGCAGCGGATTGGCGCTGCCGGTCTCTACAATCTGCACCCATTCTTCGAGGCGAAACTCAGACCTGATCTGCGCTTCCGCCTCAGGGATCAGCTCTTTCGGTACGTATAAAAACAACATAGGTCAGGCTTAAAGGATAACGTGCAGCACACGCGCCGGGGCATCATAGGTAAAGGAGAGGTCCCGGTCTTCGTCGCTGAGGTCGTGGTCTATCAGGATTTCCTGCAAAGAAATGCTTTTGTCCCCTTGCAGGTTGCGGGTTTTCAGCATCTGAAGGGCCGATTTATAGCTTTTGGAAAAGCTTTCATGGTCCATGGGCGCCAGCAGCAGCTCCTGCCCGGCCACATAGTGTACATATACCTGCGCAGCCTCGCCAAAGGCCTGGGCGGCTACAGGCCCGGCAATCAGCAGGTGGCGGGTTTTGAGTTTCACATCGCTCATACGAGGGCGGCGCTAAGGTTTTCTCCGATCAGTTGCACCACTTTGTTGCCTGCTTCCTGCACGGCTTCGCTCAGACCGACTTCCAGCCGGGTTTGTGAAACGGCAATGAGATAAACAGACACATCTTCCGGGTATTCATTTCCCAGAATCCTGCGGGCATAGGAAAGGGCCTGGCTCCACTTCAGGGAGTGCAAAAACACCATAGGATCGTCCTGGATTTCGCTTTCGATGGCAGAGGCCGGCAGCAGGTAAAGGGTACCGTC
>RDXT01000693.1 GCA_004292985.1 Bacteroidota bacterium | reverse complement strand
AACAGCCCCACGATCACCCATACATTTACCCAGGCCCTGCAAAGCCCTGAAAATCAGCACCTGGGCCTGCCTGTGATACTGAGCCTAACCGACAGCAGCGGCTGCTCCAACAGCGACACCCTTACCTTATACCTCTTTGCTCCTGTGCCTGCTTATACGGCAGACACCCTGCACCAATGCAATGGCGATACCCTGTTGTTGCGGGCCGCTGCGGGCGACAGCGTGGGCGCTGGCAACCTGACATTTGCGTGGTGGGCTAATGGACTCACTCCCGATACCCTGACGGGACGCACAGCTACGCTGTTTGTTCCCTGGGGAAATCCCTGGATTCTGAGCCTGAGCGTTAGCGATTCGCTGGGCTGCACTGCTACCTTGAGCGACACCCTCGAACTCGAAGAGCGGAGGCCGCAGGCAAATTTCAGTGCTTTTCCGGTGCAGGCGACCTGCCCGCCACTGCTGGTGCATTTCACCGACCTGAGTATCGCAGGGCATGCGCCCATCGTGTCCTGGAACTGGAACTTTGGCGACGGGTCTTCTTCATTGCTGGCGCAGCCGTCTAAGGTATTCGCTTCGCAGGGTGTGTTTGGCGTGAGCCTGAGTATCACCGATTCGCTGGGCTGCACCGACTTTTTCAACATTCCCGACCTGATCCGCCTCAGCGGGGTGGATGGCAGCTTTCAGGTGAGCGACGATACCATCTGCGCCCGCGACTCGGTGCTATTTATCGCCAGTTCGCCCAATGCAGGCAGCTATACCTGGGATTTTGGCGACGGAAATCTGGGATTTGGACAGACCTTTCTGCACCATTACGAGTTTCCGGGCGAAATTTATCCTGCCTTAGTCATGGAAGATCCGCTGGGCCTGTGCTCGGTGACACTGATAGATACCATGCGCATTTATCCCGTGCCTTCGGTGCCTTTGCCCATAGATACCGCTTTTTGTGAAGGAGGTTCGGCTACCTACAATGTTCAGCAGCCGGGCGCGGAATACCTCTGGAGCACCGGCGCAACAAGTCCGGATATAACTCTCACAGAATCAGGAAATTATAATGTAAAAATCATTTTCCCGGAAAGCGGATGTTTTGGCGAAACAAATATTGCATTAACCGTATGGCCTGCACCGGAAGTAAGTCTGGGGGCCGACCGGGTGTTGTGCGAAGGAGATACAATCCTGGTGCTGGCACAGAGCGCAGATACCCTGGCGAGCTATGCATGGACCGCGGGTACAGTGCTGCCAACGGGGCCGGACCGACGTTACCTTTCGCCCCGCAGCGAGACTACGCTGGGGGTAGAAGTCAGAGACCTGCGGGGTTGTCCCGGCGAAGATACGATCCGGATAGAGGTGGTGCCTTTTCCCGTGATTGACCTGGCCTATGATCCGCTGTGTATCGGCGACACCCTGCTGCTCGACGCAACGCCGACCAACTTTAATCCGGTGGGGGCGGAGTATTTCTGGCTCAAAGACGGCACTGCCACCGGAGACCTTTCGCCTCAGATCGCCATCACGGAGGAAGGTCTGTATGAGGTATGGTTCACCCTCCAGGAATGCCGCACCGAAGCAGATACGGAGGTGATATTCAATCCTTTACCGGAAAGCGACCAGTATGAGCGCATCATGAACTGCGTGTATAAAGGAGAGCCTGTGACCCTCGATGCGGGTGAGCACTGGGGCTACTTCTGGGAGCATTCGGGCGAATTTACCCGTACGGTAGAGGTGGTGGACAGCAGTGTGTATTATTTCCGGGTGTATAATGAATTTGACTGCTCGGTGCGCGACAGCATCGAGGTGATAGACGCCTGTCCGCCGAAACTTTACGTCCCGACTGCCTTTACGCCCAACGGAGACGGCCACAATGAGGCATTCGGCTGGGCGGGAGACTATATCGGACTCTTTGACATGCAGATATACAGCCGCTGGGGTATGTTACTTTACCAGACCAGCCGCCTCTCCGATGTGTGGGACGCTACCTATAGCGGTGAAGTCGTGCCGGAGGGGGTGTATGTGTGGCGTGTGGTGTATAATGGCACCCATCCCGACTGGCGGCATCCGCAGGAACTGGCCGGGACAGTGACGGTGTTTCGGTGAGCGAAATTAATTTTCATTTTCAAAAAGGGGCGCTTGCGCCTCTTTTTTTTATATAAAATATGCACCCGAAACGATGTTTCAACGCCAAGAATAGTTGTATTTCGAAATATATAAGTATTACTATTGCCATGTAAAGATTTTTCCTCAATTTGCTGTAAGCAGAGAGAGTCATAGATAGTAAAGCATAGAGGGAAGATATGGGCGAGATCATCGAATTTTTTGCACATTTGCTCAAGGTAGAATACTGGCCTGCGCGC
>RDXT01000692.1 GCA_004292985.1 Bacteroidota bacterium | reverse complement strand
TGGATTTGGCAGATACGTCGCCGGATTTGAGGGAATATTTCTCCCCATGCAGGAGCCGCTGAGGCTTTACCTCGAAAAGGTGGTTCCGCTGCGACGTATGGGCATCGAAGGACAGGCCTATGTAGGGGGGGTGGGTCTTTTGCTCCTGATATTCACCCTGGGAAGAATCATTTACCTCTTGCGAAAGCGAAAAGGGAAAAGAGTGGTTCTGCCTGTGCTTCCCAGGCCGCTGCAAACGAGCATCTGGGCGGCGGCACTGCTGTTGATTCCGGCAATGGCCTACCCTTTTCAGTTTGTGCCGGAATGGTCTGACTCGATCGGTGCCCTGCAGCAATTCCGGTCCACAGGGCGGCTCGCCTGGGTATTTTACTACGTGTATATGGGCTATGCTGCGTGGATGCTCTATGCGATCTACACTGCGCTAAAGCGGAAAAAACGCATCGTATGGGCGGCATCTTTGCTGCTGGGAGGAATAGTTCTCTGGGGCTGGGAGACACAGATACACCTCCGTTATGAAAAATCCCTGATAGGTCAGCACCTCATTGCCAATTATCCTGAATGTAACGCCGACTACACTTCCCTGTTGGCAGAACAAGGCTATAAACCCATTGATTTTCAGGCGATTGCATGTCTTCCCTACTTCCATTCGGGGACAGACAAAGTATTTGCCGGAGATGCCATTTCTTCCCGCACGGGTCTTGCCCTGGCAGCGCAAACGGGCCTCCCGCTGTGCAATGGCATAGCTGCCCGCTCCTCGATTTCGCGGGGCGTGCTCAGCATGCAATTGGTGTCCCATCCGGCGATATATCGTCAGATAGCCGACTCCCTGCCCAACTCAAAACCACTGCTGCTGGCCTGGGTGCCGGGCAGCTATCGTCCGGGAGAAAAGTACCTGATTTCGCTGGCGAAACCTATTTTGCAGACCCCACAGATAAGCCTGGGCCTCCTGGAACCCGGACGCATAAACCAGGCGCACGACAGTCTCCTGCATTTCTGGAGAAGCAATCCCTACAATTCTGCAAGGCCTCTGATATGGAATACCTGGGGAGACAGTCCTTTCCGGCCCGGCGAAAGAGCGCTTCAGCACGACAAGGGCTGGCTCACACTGCTGGAATGGATACCTGACGACGGGTCTTTGTCCCAGCCTTCGGAACTGTCGTTCTGGATACAACTCAAACCCGAAAGCCGCTACCAAACAGGCGTCTGGGCCGAATGGATCAGATCCGGAGTGGTGGTGCGCAAGCAAGAAATCAGCCTCGTTGAAACGGCAGATGTTTGGCAGGACTGGGCGCGAATTCAGGTGGATCTGCCGCCTGTTGAGCCAGGTATGCAGGTTCGTTTCCGCATCAAAGGTATGCACCTGACCCTCGACAACCTCATGATCCGGCGGGCAAATGAAGATGTCTGGCTCCCGGAGCAGGGGGGTAAAGGACTCATTTACAACAATTATTGGCTTTAATTTTACTTTTTGAACCTTAAAGCCGTTCTTTAAACAAAGAAATTAAGCCTGTGAAAAAAGCGCTACCCATTTTTCTGCTTACCCTCTCTCTCCTTCACTCCTGCGGATTCCGGCCCGGCGAAGGCCTGAGTTGGGACACCGAAGCGCTCATTCCCCTGGCTTATACCGAGGCGGGGGTCATGGATTTTGCCCCTGATACCCTGCTGACAACAGATGGGACTGGCCTGCTGCGCATCGTCTATCGCGACACCATCTCCAGCGACCCGGCTTCGGAACTGGTGACGTTTCCCGATACCAGCATCAGCCTCAACATCAAGCTCGACACCCTGACGCTCAACTCCGATACCATTAAGCGCATCATCACCCTCGGAGAACTGGCCCGCCAGCTTAAGGCTTCAGGCAATATATTCGGCGACATTATCCTCGCCAACCACGGCGGCACATTACCTGTGTTTCCCGGATCTACGGGCCTGAGTTCCGGAGCCATCGCCGTGGACGCCAGCAGTTTCTTTGAATTTGCAGAGCTGAAAGCCGGAACCCTGTCCCTGACCATCAGCAACTACCTGCCACTCGATCTGTCGGATGTCATTTTCGAAATCAGCAATGCCAATCTGGCCGGGCCTCCCCTGCTACGCGATACCTTTCCCCAGATTCTCAAAAACGGCAATGAAAGCGAAAATTATGATCTGGCGGGCAAACAAGTTGAAAGCTCGCTCGAAGCCCAGCTGGTCAATCTCGATATAGACGCCGGCCTTTTTATCCCCATAGATACCAATGACTACCGCGAAGTAAAGCTGGTCGCTACGGGCATGAGAGCCAGAACAGCCACCGCCATTTTCCCGGCGCAGGTGATTATTGATACGGTGCGAAATACGCTGTACACCTTC
>RDXT01000691.1 GCA_004292985.1 Bacteroidota bacterium | reverse complement strand
TGCCTACGAGAAAAAGCTGATTGTGAAGGAGATGGAAAAACATGGGATCATTGCGCTGCTGACGCCGCCGCACCAGCTTACGGTGCAAACGCTGAATAAATATTTGGAGCTGAAGTCGCGGGGAATGATTTAAGAGACGCAAGAGGTTAGACGTAAGATGTTAGACTGGAGAAGTAAGACATTAGACTGGAGTGATGAGAGGAGTAAAATTATTTGGAATGATGGCCTTCGGGTTAATGGCTGCCTGTAACGGCGGGCCGGAAAGTATTGACATTCAGGGGCACCGGGGTTGCCGGGGGCATATGCCTGAAAATACCGTCGCGGGATTTATCCGGGCGCTGGATATGGGGGTTAATACCCTTGAAATGGATGTGGTGATCAGCCGCGATGGGCAGGTGCTGCTTTCGCATGAGCCTTTTTTGTCGCACGAGATCTGCCTGACTGCTGAAGGCAAGGAAATCTCTGCCGAAGAGGAATACACCTACAACCTCTACCAGATGGACTATGACTCGATCCGCCGCTGCGACTGTGGCACGAAGGTGCATCCGCGCTTTCCAGTGCAGGAAAAGATGCCTGCGGTGAAGCCCCTGCTCTCCGAGGTGATCCGCGCTGCCGAGGCCCATGCCCGCGCAACCGGACGCGCCCTGCCTTTGTACAATATCGAGACCAAATGTGCACCCCAAGGAGATACAATCTACCACCCTGTGCCCGCTGAGTTTGTAGAGTTGCTGGTGAAAGTGATCGATACTGAAGGGATTGCCGAAAGGGTAACGATCCAGTCTTTTGACCCGCGCAGCCTTCAGGTGGCCCATCAGCGTTATCCCAATCTTCATCTGGCGCTGCTGATCGAAAATGAGTTTGACGCGGAAGAAAACCTGCGCAGCCTGGGTTTTACCCCTCAGATATACAGCCCCGCCTTTGAGCTGGTGGATGAGGCGCTGGTAGCCCTGTGCCGGAGCAAGGATATGAAGCTCATTCCCTGGACGCTGAATGAAGAAGCCGACATCCGCCGGATGCTGGACCTGGGCGTGGACGGCATCATTTCCGACTACCCCGACCGGGTCATTCAGGCTGTGAAACAGCGGGCGGAGTGAGGATCAGTTGCATAAACTGAAGGTCGAGCCATCTGTCAAATTTATAGCCTACCTCCCGCAGCAGACCCACTTCTTCAAATCCATATTTTCTGTGAAATGCGATACTGCCTTTGTTGGCGGCATCTATTCCTGCGATCATCGTGTGATAGCCTTCTTCTAATGCCTTGTGAATGAGGGCTTTCAGAATGATTGCGCCGATGCCCAGACCTCTGTGCGGCGCTGCGACATAGACCGAATGCTCCACCGTAAAGCGATAGGCAGCACGGGGGCGAAACACATCATAGGTCCCGTAGCCCAGCACTTCCTCCTCATTCACCGCCACGAGCACCGGCATCGCGTCTGCCTGCTTTTTCTCAAACCAGGCCTGCTGCACCTCTATGGGACGGGGCGTATATTCATAGACCGCGGTGGTATGAATGATGGCCTCATTCATGATATCGAGAATGACCGGAACGTCGCCGGAAACAGCGGGGCGGATGCGAATATTCATAACTTGCAGTTAACTTACCGGACCTAATTTACTACTTGTGAGATATTTCCTTTCCTCCCTCCTGCTGCTGTGCCTGTTTTTGCCCCTTTCCGCCCAAAAATACAACCAGGCCTTTGAGTATGCCATGCGAAAAACCGGAACTCCGGTGCTGATAGATGGCAAAGCCACCGATGCGGCCTGGCAGGCAGCGCCCAAAGCCAGCGGCTTTCATATGGTATTGCCAATGGATACTAGCGATGCGGAGGTGCGCACGGAGGTGCAGATGACCTACGACGACCAGAACATTTACCTGCTGGCAAGCTGCTACTATCCCCGCGAAAGTAAATATGTGGTCGAGTCATTGCGGCGCGATTTTTCCTTCGGGGCCAATGACAATTTTCTTCTGTTTATGGACCCCTTCGACGATCAGGTAAATGGATTCAGCTTCGGGGCCAATGCTGCCGGGGCGCAGTGGGATGGGCAGATGTTTGACGGAGGCAAGGTAAACCTGAGCTGGGACAACAAATGGCGCTCTGTCGTGGGCTATACAGACGAAGCCTGGTTTTTTGAATGTGCCATTCCCTTTAAAAGCATCCGCTATAAGGAAGGAATTACCCGCTGGGGCATCAATTTCAGCCGCCTTGACCTCGAACTGACCGAAAAATCGAGCTGGGCACCCGTTCCACGCCAGTTTCCGACGGCTTCCCTGGCCTATACAGGCATTTTGGTCTGGGATGCTCCGCCGCCATCAGCAGGAACGAACCTTTCCCTCATCCCCTATGTC
>RDXT01000690.1 GCA_004292985.1 Bacteroidota bacterium | reverse complement strand
CCCCAGAGACGCCCATCACGCTTCACTTTCCATTCACACTACGCACCTCAAAACGCCCCAGTGGCGGTGTCTCCATCTACGTGGGGCCGCTGCTTTTTGGGCTGAAGATCGGGGAGGACGTGCGACCCGATGGCCCGGAGCCGTGGGCGGATCGCGAGGTGCATCCGACCACGCCGTGGAACTACGCGCTTGATCTGAGTAAGCCACTGGTGCTGGACAAAGAAACGCTGACAGTCAGGCAGATATACGGGAAAAATGAACAATTTCCCCACACCCGTATCTCTGCCATGATCCAGGACCGCGAAGGCAATATCTGGCTTTGCGGCGACCGAAGCGGCCTTCAGCGGGTATATCCCTATCTGCGTACCCAGCCCCTGCCTGCCGGGCAGACAGAGGGCGTCCGGGCTTTGCTGGCAGACCGGCAGGGCCGCCTCTGGGTCGCAGGAAATGGAGGATTAACCTGCATCTCCGGGGAGCAGCAGTCATTTATTGCCGTTCCCGGCCTTCGCGGGCAGATCATTTCACTCTATCAGGATGCCCAGGGCTGGATATGGATCGGCAGTTTTGGCGAAGGTGTGTGGCGCTACCACCCGGAGCAAAAAACCTTTCTGCACATGACCGAAGCGGAGGGCCTGAGCAACGGGTCGGTACTTTCCATTTCGGGGCGCGGCACCGAAGTATGGCTCGCTACCCTCGGCGGCGTTACCCGTTGCCGGCTGGGCGACAGCGGAGAGACCTATTGCGAAGCCCTCGATGCCCCCGGCGGCATCTCCCTGAATTATGTGTATTGCATTTTTCCGGATTCGCGCGGGCGGATCTGGTTTGGTACCGATGGTCAGGGGCTGTTTGTGCGCGAAAACAGCCACATTACGCGATTTGGAGAGACAGAAGGCCTGAAAAGTGAAGTGGTGTACTCGATTGCCGAAGACCCGCAGGGCCGTATCTGGTTTAACACCTCTGACGCGGGAATCTATTGCTACGACGGCAAGCAGTTCCGGCAGTTTACCGCCGCCGAAGGGCTGCGAGACGACCACTCGCTGAGCCTCATCAGCGATAACCAGGGGCGCTTAATTTCTGTGCACAACGGCGGCCTCAGCCTGATCGAAACGACTACCGGGCAGATCACTGTTTTCGGACCGGAAAGCGGTGTCGGCGAGCTGGACCCCGACCTCAATGCCGTATCTGCCGATGCCGGAGGCCGCATCTGGATCGGAGCGCAGCAAAAACTGCTCTGTTACCTGCCCCCGGCCCTCAGCTACCGCATGACTCCCCTGACGGCGCTCGACCGCATTCAGATATTCCTCAATGACCTCACAGACAGCAACCTGCATGAATTCGAGTCCGACCAGAACCACCTTACTTTTTCCTTCAGCGGCCTGTGGTTCCGCGATCCGGACGCTGTAACCTACCAGTACCAACTCGAAGGCTATGACCTCGGCTGGATCAGCACCCGCGAGTCCCGCGCCATTTACCCCCGCCTCTCTCACGGGCAGTACCACTTCCGCGTGCGAAGTTTTGTCAATGGAAAACCCGAAGACGCCCCGGTACTCCAGTACGACTTCCGGATCAGGCCTCCTTTCTGGAGTACGCCCTGGTTTGTCATTCTGGCCCTGCTGGCCCTGGCAGGAGCCGTGTATTACTTCATCCGTTCCCGCGAAAAACGCCTGCGCAGCCAGGCCCTGCTCGAACAGGAGCGCATCCGCTTTGAGTTTGAAACCCTGCGCAACCAGGTAAACCCCCATTTTTTGTTCAACAGCTTCAATACCCTCATTTCGATTATTGAAGAGGACAAAGATTCGGCGGTCGAATATGTAAACCGGCTCTCCGACCTCTTCCGCAACATGCTGGCCTACCGGGAAAAATCGCTCATTTCCCTCAAAGAAGAACTGGAGCTGCTGGAAACCTATGTCTATTTGCAGAAAAAACGATATGGAGATAACCTGCGGCTCGATTTCAGCGTCTCAGATGACGATCTCAGCGCCCTGATTCCGCCGCTTACCCTTCAGATGCTGATCGAAAATGCGGTGAAACACAATGTCATTTCCCGAAGCCAGCCCCTGAGTATCGAATTGCGTACCACAGAAGGGTACCTTTCGGTCCGGAACCGTATCGCACGCAAGCGCAGCCCCGTAGCTTCTACCCGCCTGGGCCTTCAGAACATCCGGGAGCGCTACCGCATCCTCAGCGACAAAGACAAAGAGATGAAAGTGGAAGAAGGGCCTGAATATTTTTCTGTATCTATTCCTTTGCTTTAACCCATTGCCGAAGCCTTCTTACCTATGAGAGTGCTGATTATCGAAGACGAACAGGCTGCGGCAACGCGGCTGCAAAAAATGCTGAAAGAGGC
>RDXT01000578.1 GCA_004292985.1 Bacteroidota bacterium | reverse complement strand
TCCTACAACATTACCTTCAACAGCAACAGCTCCGTCATTACCCCCGAAGGTCTGAAAGTGCTGCTGGAAGTGTATCGCGTGCTGGCCTCTACCCAGGGAACCCGTATTGAAGTCGAAGGTCATACCGACTCGCGCGGTGCCGATACCGAAAACCGCATTTTGTCCGAGCAAAGGGCAAAATCGGTCGAAGCCTGGTTCATGAAACATGACAAAAACCAGTTTCCCGAAAAACGTTTTGCCGCAGTCGTGGGCAAAGGCGAAAGCGAACCGGTACTCAAAGACGGCAAAGAAGACCTCAATGCTTCACGGCGTGTGGTAATCAAAGTAGTGCAGTAAGCATACCTTTTATTTTGTTACATGAGCAATCCTCAAAAGGGCCTGAAAGGGCTGACAGATCTGTTTCGTGCAAACGGGTCTGTCAGTACCCGGACGGAATACGCGACCTACGCCTTCTGGATTTTCTTTTTTGCCGGAAGCTGGGCCTTGTTTCGTCCGCCGGTGATGCCTTCGCTGGGTGATATTGGAGCCTCTTTTGAGCCGCTGCTCACCAAACATGACCTGATCGGCAACTGGATCAAAACCGTTACTTTGTCGCTCAAGGCCGTAGGGATCAGTTGCCTTGTCTCGCTGGTGGTAGCCTATCTGGCGGTAATTCCCTTTTTCCGGCCCATCGCATTTGCCGTGTCCAAGATGCGCTTTATGTCGCTGATGGGCTTTTTGTTTCTGTTTATGGCGATCCTGCGCGATCCGGGACTGGTCAGGATCAGCATGCTGGTCTATGGCATCGTGCCTTTTCTGGTCACGAGTATGACTTCGATTATCCTTTCGCGCGACGAAATCTTCTTCAACTACGCCCGGACGCTCAACCTCAAAGAGGGCCGGGTGGTCTGGCACGTGCTGGTGCGGGGCATTGCCAGTGATATGCTGGAGGCCGTTCGCCAGAACATCGCCATTGCCTTTGTGATGATCGCGGCGGTAGAATCTCAGGTCCGTGAAGGCGGTGGTCTGGGAATGCTGCTCTATGATGTTGAACGGCGGGGAGCAAATTACGGCGAAGTGTTTGCCATCCAGATTGTGGTATTTATCACTGCGGCCCTGCTCGACACCCTGGTCAGCTATGCTAATCGCAGCCTCTTTCCCTATGCCTACCTCAAAAAAGAAAGGAACTCCTGATGGCAAGCCGCACCAATACCACCCTGCTTCGGGCTACCGATCTGATTTTTGGGTACGAACCCGACAAACCCGTATTATACAACCTCGATCTGGAGGTAAAAGATCTCATTCGCCCTGAAAAAACCACCGGACAGATCATTTGTCTGCTGGGGGCCTCAGGTTCGGGCAAAAGTACCCTGCTTTCCCTCATTGCGGGACACATTTCCCCTCAATATGGCGAGATAGCTGTCCTCGACAATGCCGAAAACAGCGAACTCTCGGCAACTGCTCCCGGAAAAGTGGGGGTTGTGTATCAAAACTACGTGCTTTTTGAGCACCTGACCGTGTATAAAAACCTCTTGCTGGGTGCCAGGCAGGGCAGCAGTGCTTTCGGGATAAAGGAGTTTGTGATGCAGAGTCTCTCCCGCAAGGCGCGTGAGGCCAGCGAAGCGCACCAGCAGGTGGTCCGCATGGCGACCGATTTCGGGCTGGAGGAGCATTTAGACAAATATCCGGCGCAGCTTTCGGGCGGCCAGCGGCAGCGGGTGGCCATTGCCCAGCAGTTGCTGTTCCGGCGGCGCATCCTGATCATGGACGAGCCTTTCAGCGGACTGGACCATGCCGCCAAAACCGCCGCGATCAACTCCATCACCCAGGCAGCGCACCTGCACGAGTATAACACGCTGATTATCATCACCCACGACATCGAGGCGGCGGTGCGGATCGCAGATACCATTCACATTCTTGGCCAAAACGCTGGCGAAGACCCCGGCGCTTCGATCCGGTTTTCTATAGACCTGGCAGAGCGAGGCATTTCGCATGAGAAGGCCAATCACCTCTTGCCTGCTTTTGTAGAAGTGGTGCGGGAGATCGAAGACTTTTTCGAGCAAAACGCCTGATATTCACCTGAAAATCTCCGGAGCGAAGCAGCAATGCTTTCGCTCCTTTCGTTGTATATTTACCGCAAACAGGATGAAGAAGACGTAATATGTATTCATACGGTTTACCATATCTATATGCGAAGGAATTTACTTCTGATATGCACACTTGCTTTTGTACTTCCGCTCACGGCACAGCAGGCACAGCATAGTGTCGCCCGCGAATGGAATGAAGTGCAGTTGAAGGCCATCCGAAAGGACCTGGCGAGACCTACGGTGCAGGCGCGAAACCTGTTTCACATTTCTGCGGCCATGTACGATGCCTGGGCGGCCTACGATGCGACTGCCACGCCTTTTTTGCTGGGCAGAGCTGTGGGGACTTTTATTTCGCCCTTTGAGGGAGTCACGGCCCCAGCCGACATTGAAGCGGCCCGCAAACAAGCCATCAGCTTTGCTGCCAGCCGGATGATCGCCCACCGCTACAAGTCTTCGCCGGGCGGTGCAGCTACCATCAGCCGCTGCGACTCGCTGCTGCGTGCCCTGGGCTACGATGCAGATTATGCCTCACTCGACTATAGCAATGGCAACCCGGCAGCGCTGGGCAACTATATCGCCGACCAATACATCCAGTTTGGCCTGCAAGATGGCTCCAACGAAGGAAATAGCTACACAAACCGGTATTACGCGCCTGTAAACCAGCCGTATCCGCCCTTTTCGGCCTTCAAAATCCAGATTCAGGACCCCAACCGCTGGCAACCGCTGGAGTTTAACCAGTTTATTGACCAGAATGGGAACGTAATTCCAGGTACTGTACCTGCTTTCCTCACGCCGGAGTGGGGTCAGGTTATTCCTTTTTCGCTGAAACCCGAAGATAAGACCGTTTATGAGCGCGACGGCTTCGAATACTGGGTCTATCACGATCCGGGGCCGATCCCCCAGCTCGATCCGGTCAATGGCGGTGCCGAATCTGAAGAATACCGCTGGACCCACTCGCTTACCGCCATCTGGGCCGGACACCTCGACCCGGCAGACAGTGTGATGTGGGATATTTCGCCCGCTTCACTTGGCAATATAGACGCAATCCCCGAAACCCTGGAGGGCATCCGCGCCCTGTACAACTACCTCGAAGGGGGAGACATCGGCACCGGGCGGTCCATAAACCCTTATACAGGCCTGCCCTACGAGCCTCAGATTGTGCCCCGGGGCGACTACTCCCGCGTGCTGGCCGAGTTCTGGGCCGATGGCCCCAACTCCGAAACCCCGCCCGGACACTGGTTTTCGATCCTCAACTATGTCTGCGACCGCTCGGAGCTGAAGCGCCAATACAATGGCGAAGGCCCCGAAATGAGCCCGCTGGAGTGGGATATCAAATGCTACTTTACCCTCGGCGGCGCGATGCACGATGCCGCCATCTGCGCCTGGGGCGTGAAAGGATGGTATGACTCCGTACGGCCGATCTCGGCCATCCGCTATATGGCCTCCCAGGGCCAAAGCTCAGACCCTTCATTGCCCAGCTACTCACCCGCCGGACTGCCCCTGGTGCCTGGCAAAATCGAACTGATCCGCGCAGGAGACGCGCTGGCAGGCCCGGGAAATGTGAATGTGGGCAAAATCAAAATCAAAGCCTGGCGGGGACATGCATTTATCTCTACCCCGACAGATGTGGCTGGGGTGGACTGGATCCTGGGTGAAACCTGGTGGCCTTACCAGCGTCCGAGCTTCGTAACACCGCCTTTCGCGGGCTACGTTTCCGGTCACTCGACCTACTCCCGCGCGGCTGCCGAGGCCCTGACCCTGCTCACCGGAGACGAATATTTCCCGGGAGGAATGGCCGAGTTTCACGCGCTTAAAAACAATTTCCTTGTGTTTGAAGAAGGTCCCAGCGTGGATGTGGTGCTGCAATGGGCTACCTACCGCGATGCCTCCGCCCAGACGAGCCTTTCACGGATATGGGGCGGCATTCACCCTCCGATAGATGACATTCCGGGCCGGAAAATCGGGAAAACCGTGGGGATTGAGGCATTTGAGCATGCCCGCAAGTATTTTACCGGTGAAATTCCTGACCAAAACATCGAAACGCTGCCGATTGCCTTCCCTAACCCCGTTTCGATCAACGAAAAACTCTCTGTCGTGATGACAAATCCTGCTTCGGAGGGAACGGTGCAGGTGATTACGCTGCATGGCCAGCTTGTGTATGAGAATAGCTTCGAAGCCGGAGAGCAGATCGTCTTTTTTCAGGTGGACCCCGCCACCTTTGTACCTGGTATATACATCGTTCGTGTGGCTGGCAAAGGCTGGCAGCGTAGCGGAAAAGTGTGGGTAAAGCCATGACCTTTCTCCGTGCTGAATGGAAAGACCTGATCATGGCCAGCTATGCCATAGATCCCCGGGACCTGAAAGCCCATGTGCCCCGTCATGCAGAGCTGGATCTGCGTGACGGGGTTTGCTATGTAAGTCTGGTGGGCTTTTTGTTTGCCAATACCCGTGTTCTGGGCCTGCGTATCCCTTTTCACGAGACCTTCGAGGAGGTAAATCTGCGCTTTTATGTGCGGGTGAAGGAGGGAAATGAATGGAAGCGGGGCACCGTTTTTATCCGCGAGATTGTGCCGCGTGCGGCGATTTCGCTGGTCGCCAACACCGTGTATGGCGAGCATTATAGCACAATGGCGATGGATCACCGGCGGGTAGAACTGCCCGACACACAGGAAATAGAGTACCGCTGGCGCCATCGCGGGGAGTGGAACCACCTCCGGGTGGTTGCCGGCCGCGAAGCGCAGGAGATGGCTCCTGAGAGCGAAGAAGCCTTTATCGCGGAGCATTACTGGGGCTACAACAAGCTCGCGCGCGGGCGCACGGGCGAGTACCAGGTGGTGCATCCGCCCTGGCGGGTCTATCAGGTGCAGAAGGCCGATATTCTCTGCCGGGCAGCGGCTCTGTATGGAGATGCTTTTAGCTATATAGAGCGGGAGACCCCGGCATCGGTATTTCTGGCCGAAGGTTCTGAGGTAAGCGTGCTCCCGAGAAAGATTCTGAGATAGGATTAAGTCGCCGCTCCCATAGATTGTCCTTGTCTTCCTGCCGCAGAATTTGGAATTTGCCAGGGAATAACCTCTCCTGTATGCAATTTCGTGAACTCATGGGTCAGCCGGAAGCGGTACAGTCCATCCGGGACGCGGTTTCGCACAACCGTCTCGCCCATGCGCTGCTGCTCACCGGGCCTTCAGGTATCGGAAAACTGGCATTTGCCCATGCAATCGCCCAGTATATCAATTGCCTATCACCCAAAGACGGGGATAGCTGTGGCACATGCAGCAGTTGTGTGAAAATCCAGAAAGGCATTCACCCCGATATCCGCTTTATACTGCCCATTATTTCCAAAACGGAAGGTGGTAAGCGATTTCTGACCGACGATTATTTCGACAGCTTCCGGCAGCCCTTTTTTGCCGACCCCTACTTTTCAATGGGGCAGTGGCAGCAGATTCTGGGCGGCGACAGCAAGCAACTGATGATCAGCGTACACGAAATCCGGGAACTCAAGCGCAGCATCTACCTAAAGGCATTTGAGGCAAAATATAAAGTGGTCATTGTCTGGAATGTCGAAAAAATCAATACCGAAGGGTCAAATGCTTTTTTGAAGCTCCTTGAAGAGCCACCGGACCAGACGATGTTTATCCTCACCTGCAGCGACCCCTCGCTGCTGCTGCCCACCATCAACTCGCGCTGCCAGCGGCTGGCCCTGCGGCGCATAGACCGCGACCTGGTACGGCAGTACCTCATGGAGAAAAAAGGCGCTGACGAAGGACGCGCGACAGAACTGGCTGCGGTATCCGAAGGAAGCATCGGCACGGCATCCGACATGCTCCAGGAAAATTCACAGGCGCTGGGACAACTGTATATCAACTGGTTACGCGCCACCTACTCAGGCGATTACCAGAAAATCACCGAAGAGGTCGAAAAAATATACAAGGAAAGCAAAGAGGCCCAGAAGCAATTTCTCCATGTCAGTATGCAAAAGCTCCGTGATTCATTGCTCTTCAACCTCGGCATGGGCGAGCGCTCGCTGGCCATGCCCGATGAGCAGGTGTTTCACAGCCGCTTTTCGCAGTTCGTAAGCCCTGACAAAGTGGAGCGCATCGCCGGAGAAATGGAGGAAAGCTTGCGGCATATTTCCGGCAACGCCAATCCGCAGATGGTCTTTACGTCTCTTTCACTGAAAATGTACGGCATTCTCCGGGGATCATAATACGTATTTAGCCCTTATCCATGAGCAGAGAGGAAAACGCAACCTTGTTTCTCAAGCACCCGATTGTGCCCTGGGCGATTACCGCGCTCATGGCGATGTATGTGTATGTGCTCACCTTTCATGCAAAAAACCGGCAGCCGCTGGGGCCTTCCTACGATTTTTATGATACTACCGTGGTTACGCTGCGGGTTCGCGGAGACATTGCACCGCCGGAGGTCTATGGCCGCTTCAACAACATCCTGGAGGGCGACCGCCAGTTGATCAAGGGCAGAATGGTGGAAGAAGATGTGTACCGGATTACCTTTCAGGTAAACAGTCCGCGCCCTGCGGTGCTGTATGTGCAGGATGAAGCGATGGAGGTGTTTCTGACACCCGGCGATACCTCCCTGACCGTAAATGTATCCGCCCACGAAGCCCCTTTCGGGATAGATTCGGTGATCTTCCGGGGAAAAAATGCCAATATCTGCCGCTATTACCAGCTTAAAACCCAGCGTTTCCGGCAGGTGCATATCCGATCTGCACGAAATGCCACCAATTCCGAAGATTTTCCCCGCTTTGCGGCCCGCTTAGACTCGATGGCTGCCCGCGAGCTGGCTTTCCTGGCCGAGCAGGAGATCTTCAATACCCTGCCTGACTGGTTTGCAGACTTCGAAAAGAGCGATATCCTCTATCAAAAAGGCTATTTAAAGCTCTCTGCTGCGGTCAACCGGGAGGTTCCCGACGATTTGCTCGACCATCTGGCCCCCCAGAATCCCGGCGCGGTCTTTTCCTACTACTACTACCTCTACCTGCGGGAGTACATCACCCGCCTCGCGCCCGTGGCCGATACCAGCCGGCGTACCCTCATGCATAAGCACCTGGCCGTGGCCGAGACTCTGCTCGATGGCGAGCCGCACGATGTGTTTTTCACCTGGTATATCTATGATGCCATCGAAGCGGGACAGATTGAACTGGCAGAAGAGCTGATCCGGCAATATGAGGAGCAGTTTGAAAGCAACCGCTATGTGCGTTTTCTCCGCACGCGGATTGGGGAGAAGAAGGAGGAAATAAAGGGAATAGGGGGATAAAAGGAATAGGGGTCGGCTATTGCACTTCTTTTATGCGGCAGACCATAATTCCGGTAACCGAACTGCGGCCTGCGAGGTACTCCTGAAGGGGTAAAGCAGAGATTTCGACCTTCATCGAAGTGGTAGAAGCGTGCATCAGGTGGATGCGCCCTTCGCGGCGAACAGCGATCCCCACATGGCTCACATCGAGTCCCTCCACGCGGGTGGTCAGGGCGATGATATCGCCTTCCTGCATATACGTTTCAGCCGTGCGCACATTTTCTGTCGGGATATAGGCCCGGCTGAGGGCGTTCAGTTCGTTTTCGGTTTGCTGAATGGCCTTCCAGTTGGCAGGGTCGGCAAGCTGTGCATAGCTGCTGCGGTGGGTGGACATGAAGTCGAGGCGCTTTTCATAGGGAAAGCCGCCAAAATCGAAGGTCATGTCCTCGATGATTCCCTTGCGGGAATTGTCGAGAATCCACTCGCTGAAATAGTTGAGGCGGGAGGCGTATCCCTGGCAATTGCCGCCCCGGTAGCGGATGTTCTCTATTTCCCGGACATAAGAGGCGCTGTCGAGGGCATTTTTCTTGATCAGGCGGGAGAGTACCAGCACATTTTCGACAAATGTGGTACAATCGAGGCCCGAAAGGTGCACCACGACCTGCTCTTCACCCGGTATTTCGAGGGTTTGGGCCACATAGGGTGTACCGATAAAGCGTCCGCCTACGATGGTGGCTACAACTCCGATCGGCTGTGAGTAGCCTTTCCCTACTTTGAGTGAGGCGAGCTGCTGGCGGAGGCGCTGCCCCTCAGCCGTGCTGCAATAGACCTTGCTGCTGCCCTGCGACTGGGCATTGCTTTGAGGGCCGCAGGCAGCCAGAGCGCCCGTTAACAACAGGAAAAAAAGGATACGGTTCATTATTTGGATGCAGTGATGTCACAATTATCCTTAACAACGCCGTTTTCGCTGATATAATATACTACGGTGAGGGTAGAGCCGGAAAGATTCCCGGTGCCGGTCGCGGTGGTGCCTGCGGGCGCTCCTGTAACCGGGGCATTGGTGAAGGAAAGCTGCGCGTTTTTGATTTCGGCAGGGAGGGTCCAGCCCAGTTTGTAGAGGTTAATCACCGTTACTTTCAGGATACCTGCGCTCGATTTTTCGATTTTGAGCGGGGTGTAAAAGGTTTGTCCGGGGAAATTGTCGCAGGTCTCGGACACACGGAACTCGTCTATGAAGCGTGCGCGGGTTTCGGTGGCGCATTCGGTACCGATATACCCTTCGGCACAGTCACAGGTGCCATCCTCGCAGATGCCTCCGTTCTGGCATTCG
>RDXT01000689.1 GCA_004292985.1 Bacteroidota bacterium | reverse complement strand
TTGGTGTTGACATCAACCGTGACACTGCCAGTTGGCACGTTATCGGCGGTGTAAACACCGTTTGCGTCGGTGGTGACTGTGCGGGTGAAGCTGCCGTTGGTCAAAATCACATCAACATTGGCAATACCGGGTTCACCTGCGCCTTGGCTGCCGTTGCCATCGAGGTCTTGGAAGACCACACCACGCAGGCTGCCCACGGTGGCGCTTACCGTCACATCAATGTTGGCGGTGCGGGTGGTCACGCCGTCGGTGCTGGTGTAACGCACGGTTGGCACGCTGCCCGTGAACCCGTTGTTTGGCGTAAAGGTCACCACACCTGTGGTTGGGCTGACCGTGAACACACCTTCTGGGGTGGTCAGGGTGCGTCCACCATTGGATGGCGTGCCATTTGGCTGGGCTGGGAAGAAGACTTGGGTTGGATCAAGGCTGCCAACATCGTTGCCCAAAACAGGAATTTGCACTGGGGTGTTGACTGGTGTGCTTGCATTGTCGTTGGCTGCTGTTGGTGTGACCAAGGTGTTGATGGTGGCGGGGTTGCTGGTCTGACCAATGCTGTCACGCACGGTGTAGGTGATTGGCGTGACATTGCCCGAGAAGTTGTTGGCTGGGGTGAAGGTCACTTCGCCAACACCATTGACGGTGTAGGTGCCTTGTCCAGCAATGGTTCGGGTGGTTTGTTGACCCGGTGTGGCTGGGTCAAGGTCAACCGTGTCGGGTGCAACGTTGGCTGGATTGGTGGCGGTGTCGTTGCCCGTCAACGTGAAGGTGACTGGCGTGTTGACAGGGGTGGTGCTCGAGTCATTGACCGCCAATGGTGGGTTCAAGCGGTAGCCATCAATGCCCGGGTTAACGGTTGTGCCTGCTGCAATCGTGACGCTTGCCCCAGCCGCCACATTGCTGCTGTTGGTTGGGTCATTGCCAGCCGTCTGGTTTGGCACACCTGCGGCGTTCTTGTAAATCGCAGGAATGCTCGAATCAACCACATCCACCACTGCATTGCCTGTTGGCAAGTTCAAGGCGGTGTAAACACCTTGGGCATTGGTCACAACCGTGACCGGTGCACCGGTGGCTGGCGTGATCGTGACTTGGACATTCTCGAGGCGCGGTTCGCCTGCATCCAAAACACCGTTGCCATTGGTGTCTTCAAAGACCGTACCCGAGATGTTGCCTTTGCTTGGGGCACCAACATCCACCGCAATTTGGGCTGGATTGGATGGCTGACCATTGGAGTCTTCAAAGGTGTATTGCACTGGGGTGGTGCTGCCATTAAACGTTGGCAGTGGGTCGAAGGTCACGACACCCGTGGTTGGGTTGATCGTGTAGGTGCCCTCGTTTGGCACGGTCAAGGTCTTGCCATCTGGAGAAACGGTGCTGCCTGCTGGCTGACCGGTTGGCGTGAAGACCACGCTGGCTGGGTTGTTGCTGCTTGGTGCACTGCTCGAGTCGTTGTTCAAAACTGGGATGTTGACATTGGTGTCAGCCGTCGTGGTGGTGCTGTCATTAACCGCAATCGGCGGATTCGGACGGTAGCCATCGGCTCCGGCATTGGCTGGACTGGCTGAAGTGTTGCTGGTTGCAACCGCAACCACGCTTGGGTCAACGCCAGCGGTTTGGTTTGGCACACCCGCAGCATTTTTCAGCACAGCTGGGAAGTCTGGATCATTGGTGTTGACATCAACCGTGACACTGCCAGTTGGGACGTTATCGGCGGTGTAAACACCGTTTGCGTCGGTGGTGACGGTGCGGGTAAAGCTGCCGTTGGTCAAAATCAAGTCGACATTGGCGATACCCGGTTCACCTGCGCCTTGGCTGCCGTTGCCATCGAGGTCTTGGAAGACCACGCCACGCAGGCTGCCCAGCGAAGCCGCCACATTCACGGTGATGTTGGCGGTGCGGGTGGTCACACCATCAGACACGCTGTACCGCACAGGAGTGGTCACACCGATGTAACCATTGACCGGCACAAAGGTTACGGTGCCGTCTGGATTGGCGGTGTATGCCCCTTCATTTGGCACAGTCAAAGTCTTTCCATCTGGCGAAACGGTGCTGCCTGCTGGCTGACCAGTGGTTGGGAACTGCACCGAGCCTGCAACCAAGCTGCCCACGTCGTTGCCCAAGATTGGGATGTTGACTGGTGTATTGACTGGCGTATTGGCGCTGTCATTGGCGGCGGTTGGTGTAACCACCACATTGACTGTGGCTGGGTTGCTGGTCTGACCAATGCTGTCGCGCACGGTGTAGGTGATTGGCGTGACATTGCCCGAGAAGTTGTTGGCTGGGGTGAAAATCACTTCGCCAACGCCATTGACCACAAAGGTGCCTTCTGGCACGGTGCGGGTGGTGTCTTG
>RDXT01000688.1 GCA_004292985.1 Bacteroidota bacterium | reverse complement strand
GCCGGATTACGGCAGGCAAGCACCAGATGAAAATCTTTGGACTCTGTGGCGATATTTTTGGCGGCTTCAAAACCCAGCCCTGAGTTTCCGCCGGTGATGATAAGGGATTGCATAAGACAAATTAAAAATAATTTTCCTCAAATGACCTAACGCATAGGATTTATTCAAGCCATGTAATAAGTTTGCAGTTTAGAATCAGTCTAAATAAATTTCACCCGTGAGAAAGAACCTTATCGCCCTCATTATCACAGGCTTAGCCCTCATGGCATGGCAAGGCTGCGCTACCCCCGGAAAGCAGCAGGCAGAACCGGAAAAAGTAGTAAACATCTACACGCATCGCCATTATGACACGGATCAGCAATTGTTCGATGCGTTTGAAAAGCAGACCGGAATCAAAGTGAATGTGGTCAAGGCCGCCGACGACGAACTGATCAACCGCATGGAAAGCGAAGGCCCCAACTGCCCCGCTGATCTGCTGATCACGGTGGATGCAGGCCGCCTGTATCGTGCCCAGGAGCGTGGACTTCTCCAAACCGTAACCTCCCCTTCACTCGACGCGCAGGTTCCTGCCAATCTCCGGGACCCTCAGGGCCACTGGTATGGACTTACCCGCCGCGCCCGCGTGATCGCATACTCCAAAGACCGCGTAAAACCCGCCGATCTGAGCACCTATGAGGCGCTTGCCGATGCCAAATGGAAAGGCAAAGTGCTGGTACGCTCCTCCGACAACCTCTACAACCAGTCCCTGATGGCCTCTATTCTCAGCTACAACGGCGAAGAGGCCACCCTCGGCTGGGCCAAAGGAATTGTCGCCAACATGGCCCGCGAACCTAAAGGCAACGACCGCGACCAGGTCAAAGCCATTGCCGCAGGTGAAGGAGACGTAGCGCTCGTAAACACCTACTACATCGGCCTGCTGAGCACCTCCAAAGATGAGGCTGAACGCCAGGCTGCCGCAGCAATCCGCATTTTCTTCCCCAATCAGGAAGGCAGAGGCACACACGTAAACATCAGCGGCGCAGGTATAGCCCGCTTTGCCCCGCACCCCGAATATGCGCTCCAGCTACTGGAGTTCCTCACAGGAAAAGAAGCGCAGTCTGCATTTGCCAGCGCCAACTTCGAATATCCGGTAAATCCCGCCGTGGAAGCCGACAGCCTCCTCAAGAGCTGGGGCACGTTCCGCTCCGATACACTCAACCTGTCTGTATTGGGCAAGCTGAACAAAGACGCCGTGCAGATTTTCGATAAAGCAGGATGGAAGTAAGAGCTTCACGGACACCCGCCCTGCACCAGCTTTCGGGCTGGCGCAGGCGTGTGAAATCCCTGAACGGCTGGCAGATTGCTTCGGCACTGGCAGCCGTTATTTCTCTTATTCCCCTGATGTTTATTCTGGTGCACCTGGCAGAGCCTGCCAGCGACACCTGGAAGCACATGGCAGACTACCTGCTGCTTCCGTATATCACCCGGACGCTGCTGCTGATGCTCGGCACGGGCGCCCTGACCCTGCTGCTGGGCATACCAGCAGCCTGGCTTACAGCCAGTTGTGCATTTCCTGGCCGCAAAATCATTGAAATGCTGCTGGCGCTCCCGCTGGCCATTCCGGGCTATATCATGGCCTATTCCTATGCCGGACTGCTGGGGAGCGGCATCATGAACCTCGCCGGACTTTCTGCTGTGCTTTCTTTCGCGCTGTATCCCTATGTGTATATGATCGCGCGGAGCGCATTTCTGCAGCAGTCGGCCTCGCTCCGGGAAGCCGCACGCTCGATGGGCCTCGGACAGGGGGGGGCCTTCTGGCGCATCAGCCTGCCAATGGCCAGACCCGCTATTATCGGAGGTCTGGCGCTGGTGATGATGGAGGTGATCAATGACTATGGCGCAGTAAAATACTACGGCGTGCCTACCTTCACCGCAGGCATTTTCCGGGCATGGTTTAGCATGGACGACCTGAATGCAGCCGTGCGGCTTTCAGCCTGCCTGTTGCTGGTGGTATTTGCCCTGCTGAGTCTGGAGCGCTACCAGCGCGGGGCAGCGCGGATCAGCGAAGTGCGCACACACGCGCCTGCGCGGATTCAACTTCAGGGCCTGAAAGCCTTCGCGGCCCTGGCAGTCTGCGCTCTGCCTGTGCTCGCCGGATTTCTGTTGCCGGCAGTCAAGCTGCTGCACTGGAATTTTCAGGCAGACAGCCCCGATTATGTCAATCTTGCAAATGCCCTCAAAAACACCCTCTTTCTGGCGGCGGCGGCAGCGGCCTTGTGCGTATGTGTGGCCCTTTTGCTGGCATGGACCGCCCGCATTTCGCATGAGCAAAAGGCGCATCTTTCCGTACGACTGGCCACCCTGGGCTATGCCGTGCCAGGTGCAGTGATTGCC
>RDXT01000577.1 GCA_004292985.1 Bacteroidota bacterium | reverse complement strand
CCCATGATCGGCCTGCACCCCTGCGAAGTGAAGGAAGGCTTTGAAAATGAATTAGATACGCTCCGGCAGTGGCTCACCGATCCGGCCTGTACCTGGTATGGGATTGGTGAAACGGGGCTGGATTTATACTGGGACAAAAGCACCCTTCCTTTACAGATCGAAGCCTTGCAGGTCCAGATTCAATGGGCAAAAGAAACACAGCTTCCCATTATCCTCCATGCCCGCAACGCGATAGACGAAACCACGGTGCAGATCGAACAAGCGGCAGACAGCGACCTACGCGGCATTTTTCACTGCTTTGATGGCACGATCGCGCAGGCGGAGCGCATTCTGGCCTTGGGAAGTTTTAAGCTGGGCATTGGCGGGATTGTGACCTATCGCAAAGATGTGCAGGAGGTGGTGCGGCAGTTGCCCAAATCTTCGGTCGTTCTGGAGACCGACAGCCCCTACCTGCCGCCGGAGCCTTTCCGCAAAAGCAAAAACCGCCGCAATGAAAGCAGCTACCCCCGCTATGTGGGCGAGTCAGTGGCGCAGTTGTGGGGAATCAGCTATGAAGCGGTGGCGGAATTGACCAACCAAAATGCGAAAGAGGTCTTTACCTCAAAAAAAAACTAGGGGACTCACTCCAGTGGAGGAATCTACCCTAGCCCTTGCTCTTGTTCCAGGATTACCGTCCTGATATAACAAATGTAGGGGGCCGCTCAGGGATAACAAGGCGCATTTTGCGTGGAATGTAACATGTTTTGAAGCGGGCGGAAATGCGCGGGGAAGGGAAAACATTACATAGACAGTAGACTGGAAGGCATTAGATATTAGACTGGAGACATTAGACATTAGACTGGAAGTATTATACGAAACCGCTTGTGAGTGGTCTCCGACCCGAAACAAATCTGTGTGTGAATGAAATAGACAGGATTAACAGGATTAACAGGATTTTGGAATGGGATTCGGGTCGGAGACCCTCACCAGCATCGTGGCGCTGGACAAACTGCTGAAAACTGTTCCTTGTTCCCTGAACCCGCTTGTGAGTGGTCTCCCGACCCGAAACAAGCCTCCCTTGAAATAGACAGGATTAACAGGACTTTGGAATGGGATTCGGGTCGGAGACCCTCACCAGCATCGTGGCGCTGGACAAACTGCTGTAAACTGTTCCTTGTAAACTGTTCCCTGTTCCCTGAAAACTGTTCCCTGAAAAGCCAGGGCAAAAAAAAACTAGGGGACTCATCCCATTGGGAGAATCTACCCTAGCCCTTGCTCTTGTTCCAGGATTACCGTCCTGATACAATACAAAGATAGAGACAGTGGCCGGGACCGCAAGCCCAATACATACGAAGGACTAACATGACCCTGCGGAGCATCTGTATAGAATTATATACATGACATAGACAAAACCTTACACATATCCCCTGCATACCCGCAAAGGTACTTATGCACACTTGCAAGAGCGAAACGCACACCTTCGCCGCAAAGGCTACGCGCTTGATCGGTTGAGTGTACACGATACAAGACATTGACACAGCACTTGCGTATAGCATCATATACCGCTTCACTTTTTAATGCTTCAGAATATGAAAGCCCAACGTTTACTCTTCGCCCTGACACTTATGCTGGTCTTTAGCCCGGCCCTCGCTCAATATCCCTATCAGCCCTCCTACCCATCTTCTCACAACGATGGCCGCTACGAAGAGCGCAACCGCCGCGACGACGACGATCGCTATGAGGACGATGACCGCTATGAAGAAGAGCGCCGTTCTCCTTCGCGCCGCAACTATCCACGCCCCAAGGTGCAGATTGCGCTGATTCTGGACGTAAGCGGCAGCATGGAGGGCCTTATCGAACAGGCCAAATCCCAGCTCTGGTACATCGTAAATGGCGTTGCCAGCCAGTATGAAGGCCGCCGCCAGCCCGAACTGGAAATTTCTGTCTTTGAATATGGCAATGCCTCCCTCGGCTGGAACAACCGCTATATGCGCCAGCTCACCCCGCTGACCTCCGATTTTGACTGGGTATCTGCCGAGCTGTTTAACCTCCGCGTCGGCGGCAGCTCCGAGTATGCGGGTGAAGTCGTTAACCTGGCCCTCGAGCGTCTGAACTGGAGCTACAATCCGGAAGACCTTCGCCTGCTCTATATCGCTGGTAATGAAGACTTTGACCAGGGAGACATCGCCTACCAGCATGTAATGCGCCGCGCCGCAGAGCAGGGAGTTATCGTGAGCACCATCTATTGCGGAAACTACCAGAGCGGTATCTATGACGAATGGCAGGAAGCGGCCCGCCTCGGCGGCGGCGAGTACCTCAACATTGACCACAACTACCGCCAAAACCGCCAGCGTAATCCCTACGACAATGATTTTTACTCCTGCAACGAACGCCTGAACAATACCTATGTGCCCTACGGCAGCCAGGGTGTGGTGATGCAGCAGCGCCAGCGCCAGCAAGACCAGAATGCGCTTACCTACGGCAGCGACAACCTGACACAGCGTGCCCTTGTAAAAGCCACCGACACCTACTACAACCCCTCCTGGGACCTCGTAGATGCCGTAGATGCCGGAGTCGTGCGCATCGAAAGCCTGCCCGACGACCAGCTTCCTGTGGCGATGAGAGGCATGAGCACAAGCCAGAAACAGGCCTATATCCTGCAAAAGAAAAATGAGCGCATGAGCATCCGCAGCGAAATCCGCCAGTTGCCTGTAGCCAAACCTGCGGTAGCTTCTACCCAGCCATCCCAGTCGCCTGCCGCCGGACAAAGCCGCCCTTCTGCCCCCCAGACCCTCGATCAGGCTGTGGTCAAATCTACCCGCGTGCTGCAGGAAAAACAAACGGTAAGCCAGACACAGGGAGGCAGTTCACAGATACAAAAGCCTGTCTATAAGCCTGTTACAGAGCAGGCGCCCAGCAAAGGAGGCGCTGTGCAGACGGCCCCCGAAAGACAACCCGCACAGGTGCAAAAACCTGTAACCCAGCAAACGCCCCGGCAACCGGAGTTTGAAAAATCGCAGCCCCAGGTGATCCGTCCGCAGACAACACCCGCTACCCCAGCTACCCCTGCAACGGCTCCCAAAACCATCATTCCCGGCAAAGGCCAGCACGCTCCGCTTCCTGCACGCCCCCTGCCGCCCCAGCGCCCCTGATACCCAGCCAAGCACAGACACCATGCCCCGGAATGATCTTCCGGGGCTTTTTTATTCTTTGCCCCCGATCAAACATCCTCAGCCGCCGGAATGTATCCCAATCGGAAGCATTCATTACATATGTCAAAAGTATTATTCAGTTTAAAATATATTAACATTAAATTAATTTACCCCTTTCATTGACAACATGCGCACCGTAACGCGCTATTTCTAACAATTCATACAGTCTTTTTATCCATCCACAGCACACACGGCTGAAAAAGGGATTCACATATTTACGAAATTGGAGAAACCAACAAGAAAAATAATTTACGTTGAAAAGTATTTTTGCCTCGGTATTCCTGCTCATGTTTACACTCTCTGCCTGGTCTCAGACCCCCTCCCCCGAGCCGGGTGTGCACGACTTTATTTTTGTGCAGCAAGAACCCCGGCCCCTCAACTTTGAAGACGTAAAACGAAAGATCGGCTATCCGGTCAAGGCCATGAAGTCCGGGATCGAAGGCAAGGTTTTTTGCCGCGTTCTTGTGGATGAGCAGGGGCACTACCTGCGCCATTACATCACCCGCGCAGCAGATCCGCTGCTCACCGAAGCGGTGGAGGCCGGTGTGTCACAGCTCATGTTTACACCTGCCCTGCGCGATGAGCGTCCCGTCAAATTCTGGGTGAATGTACCTTTTTCATTTAACCTGAAAATGGACAGAAGCCTTGCCCGGAAATCCCTGAGAGATGCCAGCGAAAGCCCCGGGTGGAGCTTTCGGTCGGGGCGCAAAGCCCGCGCAGAGCTGGCCGCAGGGCTGGAATGGATGAAACTTCAGGAATATACGCATGCCATTCAGCAATTTTCGGCCTGTATCCGGCGTGCGCCCCTCAAATATTCGAAAAAAGAGGCCTATGCTGCCGGGTTAAGTGCCTTTTACCACCGGGCGGAGGCATATTCCTGCCAGGGAAAGTGGCGCAATGCCCTCAGCAGCTACTCCGAAGTGATCGGGCGGATACGTACGCTCCCCGTACAAGACGAAGCTCTCCGGAACCTGTCCCTGCAGGCCCATGCCCAGCGCGCACTGGTATTTGTGCAGATGGACGAACCGCTGCGGGCCATAGACGACTGCAACTGGGTGCTCAGCAGCAACTGCGCTGTCGAGCTGCAACAGAAAGCATTGAATCACAGGGGATTAGCCTACCTGCGCCTGGGGCGCCACGAAGAGGCCCTGGGCGATATTCTGGAAGCGCTTTACCTCGATCCCGAAATGCCGCTCTCTTATTTTTGCAAGGCCCTGGTGCTGCAATCGCTGGGCGCCGGAGAAGCTGCCTGTGAAAGCCTTCAGGAAACCCTGCGGCGCAACCCGGAAGGGCCGCTGCTGAGCGATGCGCAGAGCCTTATGGCACAGATATGCCAGCAGCTCGCCGAAAGATAATGCCCCCGATGCTTCCATTTGCCTATTCGTTCGGGCAAATGAACCATTCATGTTGAAAAAACATGTGGTTTGGGTGCTGTTGCGGGCAGTTGGCCAAATTTTCAAATGCATAAAAAAAATCGGCAAGGTTTTTGATCTTATGCTAAACGTCGGCGGCGCTGCTGATACGAAGTACGGAGCGCCTGCTTTTAAGAGCAAGGGCCGGAGTTGATTCCCCCAATGGGGTGAGTCCTCTGGTTTTTAAGAGCAAGGGCCGGGGTTGATTCTTCCAATGGAGTGAGTCCCCTGGTTTTTAAGAGCAAGGGCCGGAGTTGATTCTCCCAATGGGATGAGTCCTCTGGTTTTTAAGAGCAAGGGCCGGGGTTGATTCTTCCAATGGAATGAGTCCCCTGGTTTTTTCTTTTTGCAGGAGATTGAAAAGCACGTGCTTTTTCCTAACATTACACAGAATACACCCCATTTACCCACCACATGAATCCCTATCTCCTGGATTCCGGGCTGAAACCCTACCTGATCCGCCTCGGCGAACTGGTGAAAGACCTCCACCAGCTGGTGATAGACACCCGCAACGAAGCGCTTGCCACCACCGTGAGCGAACTCCGCAACACCCTCAGCGAGCCTTTTCTGTTTGTAATTGTCGGTGAGGTAAAAGCAGGTAAAAGCAGCTTTATTAATGCGTTACTGGGCGAAGGCGAGGTCTGCAAAGTGGCCCCCGATCCTTGTACGGATACCATTCAGCAACTGCTCTACGGGGAAAAACCTGAAACGGTGGTCGTAAACCCCTATCTGCTTAAGATATTTCAGCCGGCAGAAATCCTGCGTCACATCTCGGTCGTGGACACCCCCGGCACCAATACCGTAGAGGCTCACCACCAGGAGATTACGGAGCGTTTTGTGCCCCGCAGCGATCTGGTTGTTTTTGTATTCGAAGCGAAAAACCCCTACCGGCAGTCTGCCTGGGACTTTTTTGACTATATCCACCGCGACTGGCAGAAAAAAATCATCTTTATTCTCCAGCAGGCCGATCTGATGAGCCGCGAAGATTTGCAGGTTAATATAAATGGTCTGATCCGCCACGCCGAGAAAAAAGGCATGAACGCCCCGCAGGTGTTTCCGGTTTCGGCTAAATATGAACTGGAAGGTAAAACGGAGGAAAGCGGTTTTGTGCCGCTGAATGTATGGCTGAAAGAGCACATCACCGGGCGCAATGCCTGGCTGCTCAAACTGCGCAGCAGCCTGTCCACTTCTATGGGCATCCATGGCAAAACGCGCCTCGACCTCGACCACCTCCAGCAGCAGCTCAAGTCCGATCTCTCTTTTCGCGAAGACATCCTCCACACCCTGCGGGACCAGGAGGAACGCTCGGTGCAGATGGCAGATGCCCTCACAGGCCACATGATCAATGATTATGAGCGCGTAACGCAAAAGGCGCTTCGCGACCTCAGCGATGGCCTGGGCTTTTTCAGCCTTGCCCGAAAGTCGGTCGCCTCGGTGTTCAGCAAATCGGACTCGCCCCAGGCCTGGCTCCAGAACCTGATGCACCAGCTTGAGCGCGACCTAAACCATTCGTTTACCCTCAATCTGACTGAGGGCGTGGAAACCATCGCAGACTCCATTACCCAGATGGCGCGCATCATTGACCTGAAAATCCAGACCAGCCAGTCCATTCTGAAGCCGCAACAGGATATTTTTGGCGACATCTCCGACCGCCGCCGCTCGGTGCTGCGCGATATGCAGGAGAGTTTCGGACGATTTATGACCCAGACCGAGCAGTTTGCAGGTACGGATATCTTTCCGCAGGCGGCAGGTTTCTCACCCAATCTGGCTGCGGGCAGCGGCATGGCTGTGATTGGCGCGGTGCTGGCCGCCGTTACGCAGATCACGGCATTAGACATCACAGGAGGTATCCTTTCGGCAGCAGGAATTTTATTTGCAGGGGGAACGGTGATGTTTAAGCGGGGAAAAATTATCTCCGGCTTCGAAAGTGAAATCGGCAGAGGCCGCGACCGCATCCGGCAGGAACTGGACCTGCGCCTCAAGTCCTATATCAAGCACATCCGCCAGAAGATTGACAAAAATTTCGAGCCTTTTGATGCGCTGCTGCAAAGCGAGCAGAAGCATGCCGAAAAAATGGAGCAGCAATTTGCGGACGTGGGCCTGCGCTCCGAAGAACTGAGCCGGGAACTGGAAGCGATGGAGTAGTTTATCTTTCGCTGACTTCCACTACCCTGCCCTCCGCAGCGCTCTGCATCGCCAGTTCGATGATGCGGATCACATTGCGGCCCTCGCGGGCAGACACAGGCACAGCCGCACCCTCGCGGAGCGCACGATACACCTGCTCATAATAGGCTACATAATTTCCTGATAATGAAGGAAATAGCCGTCTGCCCTCCCCATTGTGGAGGATACCCGCCTGCGAAGCGGGTTCCTTGCCCCATCCGGGGCCGCCGGGCATCGCGCCTGCCAGCAGGGCAGCCTCCTGCGGATCATCGCCATATTTTACATAGGTACCTTCTGTGCCCAGCATACGGTAGCGGGGAGCCGCCTCGCGCATGAGATATGAGGCATTGAGGCTCACTTTGAGCGAAGGGTAAAAGAGCAGCAGTTCAAAATTGTCAGGGGTCTCTGCGCCGTCGCGCTGCATGCGGATATCGGCAAACACGCGTTCGGGCATGCCGAAAAGATCAAGCGCCTGGTCAATCAGGTGCGAGCCGAGGTTATAGAGAATGCTCACGCCATCGCCGGGGGTCTCTTTCCAGGTAGTGGCCCGCACAGGTCGCCAGCGGTCGTAGCGGGCCTCATATTCGACCAGTCTGCCCAGATGACCTTCGTCGACTATCTGCCTCACTGTCAGTGCATTACCATCCCAGCGGCGATTGTGATAGACGCTCAGACACAGGTTCCGGGTATCTGCCAGCGCAATCAGTTCATCGGCCTGGGCGCTCGTAACGGTAAATGCTTTTTCGACCACCACATGCTTGCCAGCCTCCAGGGCCTTGCGGGCATATTCGTAGTGGGTCGGCTCCGGCGTGTTGATAATGACCAGTTCTGTCTCGGGGTCGCCGATCAGGTCTTCGAAGCTATCTGCGATCCTCACCGAAGGAAAGCGCTGCCGGGCCTCTTCGCCCCGCCGCCACACACTGTGAAAGCGGAAACCGGGAAGAACCGCCAGCAATGGCGCATGAAACAGCTTGCCCGACATTCCGTAGGCAACCATGGCAACAGAGATAGGCCTGGAGATGCTCATTCAAATACGCCCCGATAGACTTCTGATAAGGATATTTCCACCTCTGCCGAGCGCAGGTGCATGGCAGCCGTAAGCTGGTTTTCGCTGCTAAGTTCCCAGCGGCCCGCATCATTGCGGTAAAAGCTTTCGATTAAGGCTTTTTTCTGCGAAACAAGCACATACTCCTGAAGGCTGGGAATCTGGCGATACACTTCAAATTTTTCACCCCGGTCATAGCTTTCAGATGAAGGAGACAATATCTCGATCACAATAAAAGGATTGGTCAGCGTGTCCATTTCACTATCCAGAAAAGCGGCCTTTCCTCTGATCAGGACCAGGTCCGGATACAGATAGCTGCTACTGAGCGGATCACTTACGCGAAGGTCGCTTTGTGAAACGAAAAAACCTTTTTCCCGGAGCAAAGCTACCAGCAGCACGTGCAGGTTGCTCGCAATCAAATTGTGAATCCAACTGGCACCCGTCCGCATCCGTTCCTCGGCGAGGTATTGCTGGGGGCTTAGTATGGCAGTGTGCAGATGCATAACAGGATTTAATGCACACCAAGATACAAAAAAGTTATTTACACCACCACATTCACCATTCTTCCCGGCACAAAAATAAGTTTCTTGAGCTCCTTGCCTTCCATCCATTTTTTCACGGCTTCCTGTTCGAGCACGATCGCTTTTACCTCGGCCTCTGTAATGTCGAGGGGCAGGGTCAGGTGTGTGCGCAGTTTGCCGTTGATACTGACCGGGTACTCTTTGGAGGATTCGGTGAGGTAACTCGCGTTGTAATCCGGGAAAGAGGCCTGCACAATGGCATCCGTATGGCCCAGCACATGCCAGAGTTCTTCGGCGATATGGGGCGCAAAGGGGCACAAAATCACCAGCAGCGGCTCCAGCACCGCACGTTTGCGGCAGTTGAGGTCGGTGAGTTCATTGACGCAGACCATCAGGGTACTGACAACCGTATTAAATGAAAAACGCTCGGT
>RDXT01000687.1 GCA_004292985.1 Bacteroidota bacterium | reverse complement strand
AGCGCCTTCATTCACGGGGTTGCTGAACTCGTCGGCAGGGGTGTAGCGGCGGGGGAGGGTGGCGAGGGTATTCCCCTGCGGATCGCGCAGGTAGTAGGTGTAACTCCAGCTATCCTCGGTAGCGGTGGGCTGCACGAGTTTGACGGCACGGTTGCCGCCTGCGTCGTACCAGAAGGAAAGGTCAGGACGTGCGGAACCCGGCGTGCGTTGCACGCCCCGGATTTTGCCATCGAGGTTCCAGGTGATGTTGGAGATGCCTTCGCTCACGTCGCTGATCAGGTTGCCGATTGAGTCATAAGTATAGTTATTCCAAGACTGAGAGTCAATATCCTCGGCGTAATTGGCGGCATCTATGTTATCAAAAACGTGGGTGAGACGATGGGTACCGTCCTCATAAAAATACGTCAAACTATCCATCTCCAGTGGGCCGGAGGCGCTTTGGCCGTTGCGGAGTAACCCCAGGATGTCGCCGTCGGGGTCGTATCGGTAGGCAGTGGCATAGTCGTTTGTGGCGACGGGTGCCCAGGCGTTGTTGGCGGAGACATTGGGGTCGCGGTTTACCTGCCGGGAGGTGAGGCGGTTGAGCTGGTCGTAGTGATAGACGTTGAGGTGGATCGGAAAGCCCGCCAGGGTCGTATCGCGGATCGCCGTGGCCATCGCGCCGATGTTGCCGTTGTAGAGCGAGCGGTATTGGGCGGCACTTTGCCAGTTGGCAGCTTCGAAGGGGGGCTGGCTGCCGATGGCTTTGTAGTCGCCTGCGGAGCCTGCATTCGGCGCGAAGTATTTAAGGGTGTAGCCGAAGGCATCGGGCAGGAAACTCAGGTGGGCATCGGGGTCGGCGGCGAGGTAGCCCGAAGAGAAGTCTTTGCCCATGTCGCTGTCGGGACGGCGGGTGTCGCTGTTTACCCCCTTGATCCAGCCCTGGATCGTGTAGGCAAAGTCGAGGCCCTGGATGTTGTCTGCGCCGAGTTCGGTGCGGGCTAGAGGGCCGTGGTCGTAGTAAAAATAGCGGGCGTCGCGGTCGCTCACGGTTCCGCTGGCGCTGAGTTGTCCTCCCTTGCGGGTTTTGACTTCGATGATGCGGTTGTCGGCATCGTAGGTATAAAAGTGCGAGAAGCCGAGGCGGGGGTCTTCGGGAGCCAGATGCACGGCATTAACTTTGCCCGAAAGCAGGTCGTAGTCGTAGGTAACGGGCACATATTGGTAGCCCAGGTGCGCCAGCGAAGGGAAATCCTGGATCAGGCGGCTCACATTGCCGTGAATATCATAAGAATAGTGGCTGGCGTGGTCGCGGTTGGGGTCTTCGCCGTCCACATAGCGGACCGTCGCCACGCGGCCACGGAGTTCCTGCTGACCTCCGGGAAAGAGGCCATTGATGCTGGTATTGATCGGAAAGTCGTAGTGGGTCAGGATCTGCTGGCGTTTTGTACCAGCATTCAGCCAGGCGGCAAGCTGGGCAGGGTCTCGGGCGATCTGCTCGCTTATCGGCGCGCCGGGTTTGTGGATTTCACCCGCCTCATAGCTGCGGCCCAGGGCATCGTAGCGGATATAGGCATACCACCCGCCTGAAATCTGGCGGGCATCCTGGGAGGCGACGATCCGGCCCAGGTTGTCGTACCAGTAGCGTTTTTCACCCGCATCGGGGGTCAGTTGCCAGATGAGCTGGTTGAGGGAGTTGTAGCGGTACTGGGTTTTCTTTTCGTGGGGCGGGGGCGGCACAACGACAGCAGCGCTGCCGCTCAGGCGGGCAGCATTCACATCATCCTGAAGCTGGGGATCGAGGAATTTCACCCCGGAAGGCGGCACGGTTTGCACGAGATTGCCTGCCTGGTCATAATAATACAGCGTGTGGTGGTACTGGTTAAACGGAATCGTCAGTTCGATCTTCTCCTCCACCTGCTGGAGGCATCTGGCGAGGTAGAGGCTGTCAAAGCGGGTAGAAACGGAGTCCAAGTACTGAAAATAAGCCTGAGTTGCCTGCCATTCGGCCATGTCGAGCAGGTTTTGCCGACAGTCGTCCACAGGTTCGATATTCACCACGGGGAAAACAGGATTCGCACAAAGCAGGGGCTGAACCACCTTGCAGGGCAATATACAGTCGGATTGACCCTGAATTTCGATGGTATCCGTAAGGCCCTGATAGGTGTAGAGGGCATACAGGACAAAGCTGTTTTGAGAAAGAATCTGCCCGCTCAGGATCGTCGTAATATCTGTAAAGTCAATCGGAAGTTGGGTGTCCATGCTCAGCGTTACGGAGCAATCCACGCAGGAGTCGAGCAGGGCAATGTTCATCACCTGCGGGCCACAGCCGAGGGGATCGGTGAGGGGCGCGATCACAGGCGTTACAGCCCAGTTGCTGCGGAGCAGCGGGAGGGTATTC
>RDXT01000576.1 GCA_004292985.1 Bacteroidota bacterium | reverse complement strand
AGTACCGGCTTGTCTGAGTTCAGTACAAGGGCTTCGAAGTTAGCGTCGGTTATTTCAACAGGTTTTGCCACGTCTGAAAATTTAGAGTTTAAACATTATACGCGCGATTGTTTCATGGGTTGTTCTATACCTGAAATGATGCTGCCAATATACCGAATCCGTCTCATATTGAAATAGCGGAGAGGCGACATTTCCCAAAATGATAAAATCCGTCTCAGTCATTTCGCAAAAAAACAAGCGTTTTGCCCTGAATTTGACGCTTAATACAAGAACTCTGGCCTTTTGCGCAGGAGAGATCGCCGGGCATGCTCAGGCATAGTAATTGCCTTTTTCTATACGTAGAGCAACTCTTTTTCCAAAACGTTCCTGATTATGAAAAGAAATTCACTCCCACAGGCTCTCTCTTCCTGCGACATTATCATCTGGCCATGATACGCAGGGTACCTTGACTGATCCGGACAAAGGCCCTGCCATGCGCAGGGCCTTTGTGCATAATCTCCCGGCCATTCGACAAGCTCAGGGACCGGGTTTGCATTTGTGTCCTATCGGTGGCTGAGCTTGTCGAAGCCCCGCTTTACCCGCCCCTTCGACAAGCTCAGGGACCGGGTTTGCATTTGTGTCCTACCGGTGGCTGAGCTTGTCGAAGCCCCGCTTTACCCGCCCCTACTCTGTCAGGGCCTGCTTAATCTCCTGAAGTTTCAGCAGGGCCTCCACGGGTGTCATCCGCTCGATGTCCACGCCGGAGAGAATCTGCCGGATTTTGAGGGTATCGGCGTCTTTGAGCTCAAACATATTGAGCTGAATGGCCTGCCGATCGGCAAAACGGAGGGATTTAACCGCTTTCTGGTCATTTACCCGGTTTTGCTCGAAGTGCTCCAGCAACTGGCGGGCGCGCTTAACGAGCAGGGAGGGCATCCCGGCCATTTCGGCCACATGAATCCCGAAACTATGCTCCGAGCCGCCGGGCTTGAGGGTGCGCAGGAACAAAATCCGCCCTTCGGACTCTTTGACTGCCACATGGTAGTTTCGCACACGGGGCAAGCGGCGGGCCAGTTCGTTGAGTTCGTGGTAGTGGGTCGCAAACAGGGTCCGGGCCTGTTTTCCGGGGGTTTCATGCAGAAACTCTGCCAGCGCCCAGGCAATCGAAACGCCGTCGTAGGTGCTGGTACCGCGCCCGATCTCATCGAGCAGCACAAGGCTGCGTTCGGTGGCATTGTTCGCAATCTGGGCGGTTTCGTTCATCTCGACCATGAAGGTAGATTCTCCGCCCGAAAGATTGTCTGAAGCGCCTACGCGGGTAAATATTTTATCCACCATCCCGACCGAAGCGCTGTCGGCAGGTACGAAGGAGCCTGTCTGGGCCATCAGGGTAATGAGGGCCGTTTGACGCAGCAGGGCAGACTTACCGGCCATGTTGGGACCTGTGAGGATGATCATCTGCTCACTTTCGTGGTCCAGCAGCACATCATTGGGCACATAGGGCTGATCTGGCGGCAGCAAGGTCTCGATTACCGGGTGTCGGCCCTGCTTGATCTCCAGTTTCAGGGAATCATTTACCTCCGGACGCACATATCGCCGCTGCTGAGCCACCCGTGCGAAGGACATCAGCATGTCTAACTCGGCTACCTGAAGGGCATTTTGCTGAATCAGCAGCAAATGGTGCTGCATCTGCCCCAGAAAACGGCCATACAGCTCTGCTTCCAGGGCCATAATGCGCTCTTCGGCATTCAGAATTTTGTCTTCAAATACCTTCAGCTCCGGGGTAATATAGCGCTCGGCATTGGTGAGGGTCTGTTTCCGGATCCAATCGTCGGGCACTTTGGTTTTATGGGCGTGGGTTACTTCGAGGTAGTAACCGAACACCTTATTATATGAGATTTTGAGGGAGGAAATGCCTGTGCGCTGCACTTCGCGCTGCTGCATATCCACGAGGCGGTCCTGGCTGTTTTTGCGCAGGGCCCGCAGTTCGTCGAGTTCCTCCGAGACACCGCTGCGGATCACTTCGCCATCGGCGAGCGAAGGGCCTGCCTCATCGGCGAGCCAGTGGCGCAGCACCTGCAAAGCGGGCGAAGGGTCGGCAAATGCACCCGCGCGGCGCTGCAGCACGTCTTTGTCTGAGCCTGCCAGCAGGCGGGCTGTGTCTCCGGCATGTGCCAGGGAGTCGCGCAGGGTAGTCGCTTCGCGGGGATTGAGGCGCTGGGTCGCAACTTTGGAAGCCAGGCGCTCCAGGTCGCCAATGGCCCGGAAGCGAGTGGAAAGCTGGTGAAACAGAGATGCGTCGAGCAGCAATTCCGAAACGCTGTCCAATCGCTCTGCGATGCGGGTAAGGTCTTTGAGCGGAAGCAGCAGAGAGCGGCGCAGCAGGCGGGCACCCATCGGCGTGAGGGTCTGGTCCAGCACCTCCACCAGGGGTTTGCCGTCGGGGTGGAGCGGCACCAGCAGTTCCAGATTTCGCACCGTAAACTGATCGAGCCAGACAAAACCGGAATCATCGAAGCGATAAATCTGGTTAATATGACCGAGGTTATGCTGCTGATTTTCAGACAGATAATACAATGCTGCACCTGCGGCAACAATAGCTGCGCTGTCGTCTTCGATGCCGAAGCCCTTCAGCGATTGCGTACGGAAATGCCCCAGAAGGCGCTCTCTCGCAAAATCATATTGAAAAATCCACTCGTCGAGGCGGGTGAGGTAGAACTTTTCGCCAAAAGACTGCTTAAAGCGCTGAAGGTCGCGTCGTGAAACCAGCACTTCGGCAGGCGAAAGCGTATTGAGAATCTTTTCGGTATAGGCATAATCGCCCGAAAAGCAGAAAAAATCGCCGGTAGATACCTCCACAAAGGCCACGCCTGCCTGCCGGGCATCGGGAAACCATACGCAGGCCAGGTAATTGTGTTTATTGACCTCCAGCACCTTGTCGTTGAAGGTCACGCCGGGCGAAACGAGTTCCGTTACCCCGCGTTTAACGATGCCTTTGGCCTGCTTGGGGTCTTCGAGCTGCTCGCATACGGCCACGCGTTTGCCTGCGCGCACGAGGCGGGGCAGGTAGGTATCGAGGGAATGGTGGGGAAAGCCCGCGAGTTCGATGTCGGCGGCAGCGCCGTTGGAGCGTTTGGTCAGCACAATGCCGAGGATGCGGGCGACCTCGATGGCGTCTTCGCCGAAGGTTTCGTAGAAATCGCCCATGCGAAACAGCAGCACCGCACCGGGATACTGCGCTTTGATGGCACTGTACTGCCGCATAAGCGGCGTTTCCTTGTCGGCGGCACTGTCGGCAGTGCCCTCTTTGCGGGGTCGGGCCACGAGCAGGGGAAATTTAGGGAGTTAGGGGCAGCGGCGGCGCTCAGGGCACCTCCACCACATCCAGGATGCCTGAGATGATCTGTTCGGTGCTGATGTTTTCGGCTTCCGCTTCGTAGGTAAGGCCGATGCGGTGGCGCAGCACATCGTGGGCAATGGCGCGCACGTCTTCGGGGATCACAAATCCGCGATGCTTCATAAAAGCCCAGGCTTTGGAAACCAGCGCCAGTGCGATCGAGGCGCGGGGCGAGCCACCGTAGCTGATCAGCGGTGCCAGGCGGTCGAGTTTGTATTTTTTAGGATCGCGGGTCGCAAATACGATATCGAGGATATAACGCTCGATTTTTTCGTCCATATATACTTCGCGCACCGCATTGCGGGCCTCGATGATCTCGCGCAGGCTTACCACCGGGCGGATCTGGCTTTCCTGGTTGCTCACATTTTGCCGGATGATCAGGCGCTCATCTTCGATCGTGGGATAGGTGATGATACACTTGAGCATAAAACGGTCCACCTGGGCTTCGGGCAGCGGATAGGTACCTTCCTGCTCGATGGGGTTTTGGGTGGCCAGTACGAGGAAGGGCGCTTCGATGCGGAAAGTCTGCTCGCCGATGGTTACCTGCTTTTCCTGCATGGCTTCGAGCAGGGCGCTCTGTACCTTGGCGGGCGAGCGGTTGATTTCGTCGGCGAGGATAAAGTTGGCGAAGATAGGCCCCTTTTTCACTGCAAACTCCATGGTCTTCTGGTTGTAGATCATGGTACCGATCACATCGGCGGGCAGCAGGTCGGGGGTAAACTGTATGCGGCTGAATTTGCCATCCACAGCCGTAGCCAGTGACTTGATAGCCAGCGTTTTAGCCAGACCGGGCACCCCTTCGAGCAGCACGTGGCCGCCCGTGAGCAGACCCAGCACCAGGCGTTCGGTCATGTAGGTCTGGCCCACAATGGCTTTGCTCACTTCGCCATTAAGCAGGTCTAAGAATGAGCTTTTTTCGCGGATTTTTTCATTAAGAGCGCGAATATCGAGCGGTTGAGACTGACTCATGAAGGCAAAAAATAGGTGTGAGGCAAATATAGCTGAATTTCTGGTATAGCAGCATACCTCTCTCACACTGGCAAGTAGCGGACCAGTTTTTCAAACAGAATGTTGGGATTGAAGGGCTTGGTGGTATAGTCGTTCATTCCGGCTGAAATAACCTGCGCCCGGATTTCGGGCATGGCATCGGCAGTGAGCGCGATGATGGGGGTTCGCAGATCAAATTTCCGGATTTCCCCCGTCGCTTCAAATCCACCCATCACAGGCATCTGGAGGTCCATCAGAATCACATCAAAGGCCAAACGCTGCGCATGCTCCACCGCCTGTATCCCATTGCGGGCAGTAAACACATCGTCTATGCTCCATCTGCGGAGAAACTGGGTGATAATTTTGATATTTACCTCATTGTCCTCCACCACCAATACCCGCATACCGGCAAGGGACTGTTTTTCCGGAATACGCTCAGCCAGGTACTCGGGGTTTTGGAGATACCCATTCTGTCCTTTATTCAGGGTGAGCTCAAAAAAGAACTCCGATCCCTGGCCGGGCACACTGTGGAGGCGTATCTGGCTCTGATGGAGTTCGATCAGCTTCTGGGTAATGGCCAACCCGAGGCCTGTGCCGCCATAGACGCGGGTGGTAGAGCTATGCGCCTGCGTAAAGCGCTCAAATACAGCCTGTTGCTGGTCCGGCGCAATGCCGATGCCCGTATCTTTGACCCGCAGTTCAATCGTGAGGCGATCTTCCTGCTGGCTGAGAACCGACACCTGAATACTGACATAGCCTTTGTCGGTGAACTTCACGGCGTTGCTCACGAGGTTGGTGAGAATCTGCCCGATACGCACCGGATCGCCAGAGAGCGACTGCGGCAGGTCCTCATCAATGAGCATCTGTATGCGGATGCCTTTTTCTTCGGCGCGGGGCAGCAGGGACTGCCGGATGCTTTGGATCAGCTGCCGCAGATCGAGGTCTGTTTCTTCGAGTTCGACTTTACCCGCCTCAATTTTGCTGTAGTCGAGGATGTCGTTGATGAGTACGAGCAGGTTTTCGGCGGAAAACTTGAGGGTGCGCAGGTACTCTGCCTGCTCGGGGCGGGGATTGTCTTCGAGCAGCAGGTGGGTAAAGCCGATGACCGCATTCATGGGCGTGCGGATTTCGTGGCTCATCACGGAGAGAAACTGCGATTTGGCGAGGGTAGCAGCTTCTGCGCTCTCTTTGGCCTGGTGCAGCTCTTCGCGGATCATGTGCTGGTAGGCCGTGCCGCCGATGCTTTGGGCGAGGGTGCTGAGGACCGATATCTGCGACTTGCTCCAGGATTTACCCGGCAGGCGGTGAAAAAAGCCCAGACAGCCCCAGAAGCGATTTTCTGCAAACACAGGCAGCAGCAGGTAGGAACAAAAGGTCTGATCGCCTGCCCCTTTTACGCATACCGCATGATTGCCTGACAGCTGCCCCATCGCTGAACGGATCAGTTCCAGCTCTTCCGGAGGCCCGGCGGGGGTATCTGCCAGTGTCAGGGCACAGGAAGAAGAGATCCAGCGGTAGATCAGCGACGCTTCGTCCGGCTGCGCGTCTTCCGGATAGGTGTAGCAGGAAACCACATCGGCATCGGTGGAGCGGACGATCTCGGTGAGGCAGGCCCATATAGCCTCATCGAGGGTATAGGCCGTGAGGAGCTTATTGGAGCCGATGGCTACCGCCTGCAGGAGCTGCTCCTGCCGCATGAGGCGCTGCTCGGCGGCCTTGCGCACGCGGATCTGCTCATTGAGAATCTGTGCAATGGCCGGGAGGCTGATATTGCCTGAGCGGACACCCGAAGAACTTTCGGGATCGAGGTCCTCCATCAGGCGCATAGACTCCAGCAACTGCTCAAAAGCCTCATTCCGCTCATGAATTTCTCCCTGCAGGCGGCGGTTTGCCTCAGTCAGCTCCTCCGAACTGAGCATCATAGAGCGCTCCAGAATGATCCGGTCCCGCTCGAAGTGCAGGTAGCTTTCCTTGATGGCAGAAATAAAGGGCTGCAAGTCCTCATCCCCTGCTCTATCAGGGAGATACTTCCTCAACTGGCGCAGCAACAGCTTGTGACGATCTGGCATCAGAGTTCTTTGAGCGTCGTAATGGTCATCGTTTGGTTATGCAGTTCGCAGGTAGCTCCTTTTCCGTTCGGGCAAATTTCGCCATAGGAATAGAAGCCGGAAAAAATCGCCGATGTGCCGATCAGGCCCCGCACCACTTCCACCTCCTCCTCTACCCGCTGGCCCAGGATCAGTTTTCGCCCGACACAACTGATAAGCAGGGCAAAATCAGGGGTAAATGCATCAAAATCTGCCACACTGTCGCGCGCGGCGGACTCCGAGCCATCGATCAGCTTATCAAAATTTGCCTTCATAAAGCGCACCCGCGCATGCTGGGGCACATCTCCGGCGAAGGTCATCGATTTTTTCTCTTCATCCACACTCAGGATGGTGCGGGTCAGGGGTTCGCTGCGGCCTTCGAGCCAGATATTGAGCGGAAACAGCAGCGCACTGCCAGGCAGGTCTTTGGCATAGTCGCCCAGATAGCGTTTATAAAGGTCCAGGGCATTCTGGCCGTCGAGCTCATAGAGTACATTCCCTTCGGAATGCGAAATCGTGCGGTCGGGGCCAAACATTTCCCAGCCGCCCACCGAGCCATGCCCTACGTGCAGGTGTTCTCCATAAAAGCCCACAGCAATGATCTGACCCGGGGCCGGGGCCTTTTTGTACCCTACGAGCGTCTTTTCAAAGCGGTCAGCATCTCCGGCCATTCCGCCTGTGATGGGGATATGCTGCGGGATCGCCAGCGCCATCCCTTCCACCAACTGACTTCCGTTTACTGCCTGACCATCCGAAATCAGCAACACATACTGCAAATCGTCGGCCCCCAGTTCCTTGCCCAGATATACCCCTGCCGAATAACTCCCTGCAAACTCCGCAGCGCTTACCTCCGCTACCCGAAGGCGTGTCTGCTCAAACGAAAGTGCCGTAGCCACAATGGTATCATCTGTTACAAAATCTTCATATATCTCACCTGAGGTAGAAGCGATGATCCAGTGCCCTTCGGGGCATAGGTCGCGAAGTCCCTCCATCCAGCTTTCGTTTTCCAGCAGGTAGCGGCTGCCAAAAATGAGCACAAGCGGAGCGCTTTCAGAACTAAAGGATGTTGCAACAATGGATTTCCAGCCTTTTTGAGGCTCGTAGAGGTACTGTGAGATCTTCATTGGGCGGAGGGGCTATTTTGATGAATAAATGTTCAACCAATTTCAATCAATTCCCCGCTCTTTTTCCACACTGAAAGCTATATCCCCTAACATGATTATGACTTAAAAATTATTCACTATCAGAAAGATAACATATCCGGCGGCTTATTATCTTCGCTGAATGGTCCGTCGTTTCTGATGCTTTGTTATGCTTGAAATTACGCCAAGGGGCATGTATTGTCCGCAGGCAGATGTGTATATAGACCCCTGGAAACCGGTGCCCCGTGCGCTGATCACCCATGCGCACTCCGACCATGCACGCTGGGGTATGGACCACTACCTTTCGCACAAGGATACCCTTCCGGTGCTGCGCCAGCGCCTGGGAGATGCGATTTCGGTGCAGGGCGTGGCGTATGGGGAAACCCTCTCGCGCAACGGTGTGCAGATTTCCTTTCATCCGGCGGGTCATGTGCCGGGTTCGGCCCAGATCCGGCTGGCATACCGGGGCGAGGTGTGGGTAGTGTCGGGCGATTACAAAATGGAAGACGACGGGCTGAGTACCCCTTTTGAGGCGGTGCGCTGCCATACCTTTATTACGGAGTCCACCTTTGGCCTGCCGGTGTACCGCTGGCAGCCCCAGGCGCTGATCATGGAGGAGATACGGGACTGGTGGAGGCAGAATATCGAGCAGGGGAAGGCAAGTCTTCTGGCGGCCTATGCCCTGGGAAAGGCGCAGCGGATTCTGGCCAATCTGGGGCCAGACCTTCCGGGACCGGTGTATATTCACGGGGCCATCGCCTCGGTCAATGAGGTGTTGCAGCGCTCTGGTTATGCGCTGCCGCAGGTGACGCAACTGCGGGCCGACCTGCCCAAAAAGGAGATGCGCCGGGCGCTGGTGCTGGCACCGCCGCAGGCGACCGATACCCCCTGGACCCGCAAGCTGGGCCCTCTTTCGCTGGGGGTAGCCTCCGGCTGGATGTCGTTGCGGGGCGCACGCCGCCGCAGGGCCGCAGACAGGGGCTTCGCCCTCTCCGACCACGCCGACTGGGAGGGCCTCAATGCGGCTGTCACTGCCAGCGGTGCCCAGCGGGTGCTTGTAACGCATGGCTACACCGATGTATTTGCCCGCCACCTGCGGGAAAAGGGTTTAGATGCCGAGCCGCTGGAGACTTTGTTTGAAGGAGACGAGGGAGAACAGGGTTCAGGGAACAGTTATCAGGGAAC
>RDXT01000686.1 GCA_004292985.1 Bacteroidota bacterium | reverse complement strand
TGAGATTGGGATATATCCTTAACAAAAAGTAACTTGGTATAAATTCACAGCTATGCCCTCCTCCACACTTTTGCATCAGATTCTTCAGCATCCGAACGTTCATTTTCTGCTGCGGGAAATAAATGAGAACCTCGAATTCGAAGCGATAAAGCGTCGTCAGTTTCGCGAGATGATTACCGAACAGCAAAAAGCAGAATTTATCAACGGAGAAGTGCTTCTGCATTCACCTGTGATGAAGCGCCATAGTGATGCTTCGGGTTTTCTCTATGCACTGCTGTTGCACTATGCAGTACAAAAAAAGCTCGGCTATGTGGGCCACGAAAAACTCATGATCGCCCTAAGCCGCAACGACTACGAGCCGGATGTGTGTTTCTGGAAGCAGGAGCGGGCCAGCCAGTTTACAGAGGAGCAAATGCTGTTTCCGGCACCGGATTTTGTCGCTGAGGTATTGTCGAAAAGCACGGAGAAAAATGACCGGGAGGTTAAATTTGTGGATTATGCAGCCCACGGCGTGCAGGAATACTGGATGGTGGATCCCCGGAAGATGCGTATAGAGCGCTACAGGAATGAAGAAGGTGTGTTTGTAGAAGCGGGTGTTTTCGAGCTGGACGAGCGGATCGAGAGCCTCGTTGTGAGCGGATTTTCGGTGGCTGTAGAAGCGATTTTTGAGCCAACAGCATATTCCGCAGCACTTCAAAACCTATTGAAGTGATTTCTGGTTTATCTTTGCACAAACGGATCGCATGTCACTACAAAGCTGGTTTTCGGATATCGTTCACAGTACCCGCACACTGCTCGGCGGGCTTCAGGTGTCGGGGCGGCACCTGAAAAAAGGCCGCAAGGCCCGCGGCCCCGTGGGAATCGGGCAGAGCAACTATTTTGAGCAGGCCGACCGGGCTGTAACGATCCAGTACCCCTTCGAGCAGATCCCCGTGCCCGACATGGGGCGCTACCGCCTGCACATGGAGACCGACGACTGCATTGTGTGCGACAAATGTGCCCGCATTTGCCCAGTGGACTGCATCGAGATAGATGGCTTCAAAGCCGTGGACGAACTCGGCACCACCTCCGACGGCACCAAAAAGCGCCTCGAACTCGCGACCTTCAATATAGACATGGCCAAATGCTGCTTTTGCGGCCTCTGCACGACCGTTTGCCCGACCGAGTGCCTGACCATGACCAAAACCTACGACTTCAGCGAATACGACCGGAGCAACTTTACCTACAAATTCGCTACGCTCAGCCCCGAAGAAGCTGACCTGAAGCGCAAAAAGCTGGAAGAAAGCAAAAAAGCGTCCCCGATTCGCCCCGAAAGCGCAGCCACCAGTTAAACCCGGCGGGAAAACGGCAGTCTTTGTGCTACTTTTTGTACATTTACCCTGTCATTACCTGCGATGAAAAAGCTCCTTCCCCTCCTCTTCTGCCTCTCTGCACTCAGCCTGCCTGCGCAGGAAAAACCCTGGCAGACGATTTCGCTCACACACATAGACGGTGCGCCTTTCCAGATGACACAGGTGGGTAAGCAGCCGCTGTCTGTGTTTTTTTTCCTGTCGCCCGAATGCCCACTTTGTGAAAATTATAGCCTGACCATCAATCAGTTGCGAAAGCTTTTCCCCAAAGAGAAACTGGTGTTTTATGGCGTGTTTCCGGGAAAATTTTACAGCAAAGAGCAGATTCAGACCTACCTCACTACCTATTCTCCCCAGGTAACGCCGCTCCTCGACCCGGACTATCAGCTCAAAAAAGCCTTCGGCGCCCGCGTGACACCCGAAGTTTTTTTGCTCAATTCAGCCTCTTCTCTCTTATATAGTGGTAAAATAGACAACTGGGTATTTGCTTTGGGAAAAAAGCGGGTCCATGTGACGGAGTTTTATCTGCGCGATGCCATCTCCGCCGCACTGGCAGGCCGCCAAATTGAGATTACGCATGTGGACGCCATCGGCTGCTTTATTGAATAGGGTATGGGTGTCAGCCTTGTTGCTGCTGGCAGCCTGCGCGCCTTCGCCATCACAGCGTCTGACTCGTCGCCGTAGACGGCCTCTCCAGTCGCCTCCTTCAGTTCGTCGCTGTTCTCGAAGTCAACAGTCACCGTCCGCACAGTCAGCGGCGGCATGAAGGCAGCAACGTCGTGGATGGTGCGGCGCACAGCAATCTCGTTACCGTAGATGAAGTCCCGCAGCCTGTCCTCGTTCTTGTTGCCGATGACTGTCCACGCCGCAGGCTGGCGCGGGTGGAAGCGGCGAAGCTGCGTCACGCAGAAAGCCTGCCTGAAGCCTTCCAGTGACGTAATCGACAGCTCTTGCGCCATCTCCTCGCGGAACAACGCCCGCATGGCCGGGTAGAGGTCGTCAGCGTAGCGCCGGATTGGCGTCCCAGTCAGGAACCAG
>RDXT01000575.1 GCA_004292985.1 Bacteroidota bacterium | reverse complement strand
CTCAGCGACCGGAAGAAAATGCTCACTGAGCATTGTCGAAGTGAGCGGGGAGCAGGGTCGCTTCGGTGGACTCAGCGACCGGGATAAGGAAAACGCTCACTGAGCATTGTCGAAGTGAGCGGGGAGCAGGGTCGCTTCGGTGGACTCAGCGACCGGGATAAGGAAAACGCTCACTGAGCATCGTCGAAGTGAGCAGAGAGTAGGGTCGCTTCGGCGGACTCAGCGACCGATCCTTACAGATGTTCCACGTGGAACATCAGAATTTCCGCCAGGAAAGGGCTTCGTTTTCTTTGGCGCGCATCTGCGCCTCGTTCTCATCGTGGTCGTCGAAGCCGAGAAGATGGAGAATACCGTGGATGATGACCCGATGCAACTCGTCTGTGAAGGAGGATTGAAAGGTGTCCGCGTTTTCACGAACCCGGTCAATGCTGATGTAGATGTCGGCGTAGAGTGCCGGAGAACCTTCCGGAGCGTGGGGAAAGGTCAGAATATCGGTGTAGTAATCGTGGTCGAGGAACTGCCGGTTGAGGGTAAGCATGTACTCCTCATCGCAGAAAATATAATTGATTTCCCCGGCCTGCTTCCCGTATGCAGAAACGACAAAGAGGATCCAGTCTGATACGGAATCCTCTTTGTCGAGCGTGAAATCTATCTCGTGGGAGAAAAAAGAAAGGGTCTCTTCCATCAAATGTTAAAAATCATCTGCGCGGTTTTGCCATCGTCGTGAAAGGAAAGCTCGTCCGAAAGATGCCGCATTAAGAATACACCCCGCCCTCCGATGTTCTCAATATTCTCCGGGGCGGTAGGGTCGGGGAGGCTTTCAGGATTAAATCCGGGGCCTTCGTCGGTGACCTGTATGGTGAGGCGGTAAGGGTGTCTCATGGCAATGTCCACAAACACCTTTTTACTTTCGTCCTGCTTGTTGCCATGAATAATCGAGTTATTCACGGCCTCGGTAACAGCCACCATGATGTTGCCATACACATCCTCTTTGACGTCGAGGTCTTGAGCGATCTCTTCTATCAGCGCTTCCACTTTGTGGATCGCATCAGACGTACTCGGCAGCTCCAGGCGCTTGTACAACATTTTTTGGGCGTCGGATTGGCTACTCATTCGCTCCTTCCAGCTTTTTGAAGTATTGCTCGATCAAGATGATGAAATCGCTGGAATAATCCAACTTATTTGATTTTAGCATCTCCTGACGAATTCTGTTTTGAAGTTCTTCTTTGGACAAATCAGCTGGCGACTTGCGGTCGGCGATCTGACCTGTGCGTGATTCGCGCTCATTGTCCATCTCCTGCTGACGGACCGACTGGTCTGCCTGGAGCATGCGATTCAATATCTGCTGCTGACGGAGCATCGTCTCCTCTGTCAGTCGCTTGTTTATCAGGTCGGTTTCAGAGTCTTTCATGTCCTGCATGATCTTGTCGAGATCACCCAGGGCCTTATCTCCCTGCTCACCCATCTGCTTTTTAGCCTCCTCCAGTTCCTTGCGGATCGCCTCCTGCTGGGCGGCCATCTGCGAAAGTTTGTCGCCGTCCATCTGGCCCTTCATCATGTCCTGCATCTGCTGGTTGAGCTGCTTTTGCTTCTGGGACATGCCCTGCATATTCGGCTTTTTGCCGCCCGGCTTCTGACACATTCCCTGTCCCGGCTTGGCATTCATCATCTGCTGCTGCATCTGCTTCATGACATCGGAGAGCATATTGGCCAGGTTGTTGATGCTGGTCATGGCCGATTGCTGGTGGAAGGTGATCATCGAAATCTGCTTGTTGCGGAAAAACACCTGTGACTCGTTCATGTTTTTCTCGATTTTCTGGCTTTCGTCGAGCACGAACTTCTGTATCTGGAAGACCCTGTTGGCCAGCGATTCGAGGCTGTCCTGTACGAGGGCCATATCATCCTGGAGTTTTTTCTGCTGCTGGCTGCGGGCAAGCAGGGCAGGATCGCCATAGCGAAGCTTGCTCACGCCATCGCGGAGGTCTTCCTGATCGAACGAAAGCTTGAGCAGGTTTTCCAACAGCGCCCGGAGGTTTTCCATATTCTCCTCGTCCTGCTGCGACTGCGAGTCCTGCTGCATCTGCGAAAGCTGATCAGACATTTCCTGCATTTTATCCGAAGCGCTCTTCTGTGATTTGGAAGCGTTGCTCTTTTGCTGCTGCGATTCTTTCTTGCTCTGGCGGCTTCCTTCCTCCTGTGACTCAGCTGCTTTTTCCATCTCCTGGGCCGCTTTGTCCATTTCACTTTCGGCTTGCTCAGAGTCTTCGATCGTCTCCTCCATCTGGGCTTCGTCCGGTGTCTGGGTTTCGGACTTCATCTCTTTCAGCTCTTCGAGGTCCTTCTGGACGGCGTCCATTTTTTCACCCAGCTCTTCCTGGCGTTGAGAAAGGTCCTTCATCTGCTCCGGAGTTTCGGCCTTTTCCAACTGCTCGTTCAGCAGATTCTCCTTGCTTTGGAGGTTGTCTATTTTGTTGCGAACCTCATCTATCTTTTCCTGTACCTCCAGCTGCTTGAGAAGCTCGAGCGTACGTTCGAGGCTCTTTTTCATGTCCTCGTCTTTTTGCTTGAGCCGCTCCAGCTTTTCGCGGAAGTCTTCCGGATTCATGTTTTCCATCTTCTGCTGGATTTCCTCCATCAGTTTCTGAAGTTCCGGATCTTTCAATTCGTCCAAAAACTTATTCAGGTCTTCCTGCTTCTGAAGGGTCTGCTCGGACACCATCTGGTTTTCCTGAAGTTTCTCTTTCGTCTCCTCAAACTTTTGCTGGGTCTGGTCAATCTGCTTCATCATCTCCTGATGTTGCTGAAGCGTATTTTGCATTTCCTTTTTATCGTCGAAAGAGAGCTTCTTCTGTTCGAGCAATTTTTCCTGCATCTTCTTATAAGACTGCTCCAGCATTTCTGCTTTGTCTTTCAGCTTTTGCAGATCGTCGCGCACTTCGTCTTTTTGCTTTTCGATCTCATCGTAGCGCGCTTCGAGGGTTGGATATACGGCTTTGAAGGTGGGGCTGATGGAAAACTTCGGACCTGCGATCCCATCATTGTCCCATACTTTTACAAAATACTCCAGCTCGTCGCCTTCCTGAAAACCGAGGCTGCTGAGGTCAATGCTAAAGCTGCGGGGTTGCAGCAAGGTGCGGGCCTCTATCGTCAGCGGATACTCTTTATATTCTGTGCTGGTGCTGCTGGCGCCTCCGGACTTGGTGAAGCGGTAGTACATCGCCAGTTTGCTGAAACCAAAATCGTCGCCCAGCTCTACATCGAGCGGCATCACCGGATCGAGATCCACCTGAAAATCGTCGCCGGGCGAAATCACATATATGCTGGGAAAACGGTCCTGCAAGGCTGTGGCTTTGTAGCGCACCGTATCGAGGTTTGAAATATCTTCGGATGAAGTCAGCGAAATGAAGTATTCCATGTCCTGCATCAAGCGGCGGTTGACTTCGTACTTTTCGCTGCCCTGGCGCTGGCTGAATGCCGACTTGCCATCCTTGCTGACAATGGCCGCTTCTTTGACTTCGCCCTGTGGCGTAAGTTCCCAGGTAATGGCTGAGCCGCGCAGGGCTTTGAAGTCGCCCACATTTTCTTCGAGGTACTGGGCAGGAAGACCCGTGTAGTCGGGATAGTCCACCCGGATGCGGAAGTTGCGGATAAAAGGACGCTTGATAATCTCCACTTTCCAGGCTTCGGTCCGGGCTTCGGGATTCCCTATATAAAAGGTGAAGTCCTGCTTGAGGTCGGAGAGGGTGTATTCAAAATCGGTAGCCGAAATTTTATCCAGCGAAAAATCAATAAATCGGCTGCCATTTTCCTCCTCATTTTTTACATACAAAAACAGCTCTGCCGGGAGCTGGTTTCCTTCGACATGCACCTGAATCTGATAATTGGATCCGGCGACAAGTTTGTTGGGAATCTCTTTGAGGTTGATTTGAAAAGGGGCCGCCGGGATGAAGGTCTTATTATAATTCATCAGGCGGTGGGCACCCGCAGTGAGAAATGAGCTATCTGCAAAATAGGTAAGAAGATAAAGCGAAATGGGCAGCAGCAGATACCAGATGTATTTGCGGTTGACTTGCAGGTTGATGGCGCTGCTCAGTTGTACCGGGGCGATCTCTGATGCCTTGCGGTCGAGGGCTGCCATAGCCAGTGAAGCCGAGGCGTCGCTTTGTCTGCGCAACTGAAGCCAGTTGATCAGTTTGTCATTAATCTCCGGAAAATATCCTTTGACCATGTCAGCTACCTGAAGGTCGGAGATATGGCGCGTGATTTTCATTAATTGAGAAACGGGCCATAAAACCATATACCCCAGCACGCCGGCAAAGGTAGTTCCCAGCAGAAAAACCATGCCTGTCCGCACGGCGCTTGAAAACCCGAAAAGGCTTTCGCTGATCAGGGCCACAAATAAGATGGAACTCATAAGTAGCGCCAGGACCAGACTTCCCCGGATGATCTTATCCAGATAGTATTTCCTGCGAAACTCCTGGATACGCTGATCTAAAACCTGATGATGCTGATTCATACTATTTTTAGCTAAAGACACTTCACCACATGTAATTTCAGCAATGTGTTTGTAGAAAACAAGCAGCTCTTTTGGGTTCCTTACACATCAAGGTTTACCACAATCGGGCAATGGTCAGAATGGACAACTTCCGGTAAAATAGACGCACCCACACAGACTTCGGACAGCGACTTTGTGAGCAGGTGGTAGTCTATGCGCCAGCCTTTGTTTTGCTCCCGTGCGCGGCTGCGCTGGCTCCACCAGGAATAATGGCCTTTGCCTTCGTGGAACATCCGGAACGAATCCACAAAACCCAGCTCCAGAAACTGCGTCATCCATTCGCGCTCATGCGGGAGAAAACCTGAGCTTTTTTTATTACCCACCGGATCGTGGATATCTTGTGGATGATGCGCAATGTTATAATCGCCTGAGATCACCAGATTCGGGATGCTTTGCTTCAGCTCCGAAATGTATTTATAAAAGTCGGGCATAAACACATCCTTGATCGCCTGCCGGTGTTCGCCGCTCGAACCGGAAGGCAGGTAGAGCGAGATCACGGAGTAGCCTTCGAAATCGGCGCGAAGCACACGGCCTTCGGCATCATATTCTGCAATGCCGCAACCGTAGGTCACATTCAGCGGTTCTTTTTTAGAAAAAATCGCCACCCCGCTGTAGCCTTTTTTTTCTGCCGAATGCCAGTAGGCATGATACCCTGCGGGATGCAGCATATTTGCATCGAGTTGATCGGGCTGCACCTTGGTTTCCTGAAGGCAGATGACATCGGGAGAAGCCTGGCCGAGCCAGTCGAAAAACCCTTTTTTTTCTGCGGCACGGATGCCATTGACATTGTAGCTGAAAACAGACTGCATGGGTATAAATTAAAAGTGCCGGAATCCCTGGGCCTGAATATCGAGCACCTCGCCGCTGTCCATCACAATTTGAATCAGTTTGGGGTCAGCAGTCATGTGGCCGATCACGGTAATGTCGGTCTGGGTTTGAATCTTTTCGAAATCGCTGAGCGGAATCGTAAAAATCAGTTCGTAATCTTCACCGCCATTGAGGGCAAAAGTTACGGGACTGATGCTGAACTCTTCGGCGACCGAAACGGTCTGCGGATCTATGGGCAGTTTGGCGGCGTAGATAGTCGCGCCTGTTCCGCTCTGCCGGCAGAGGTGATGCAGTTCGCTGGCGATGCCATCGCTTACATCCATCATGGCGGTAGGGCGGATGCCCATTTCGGCAAAACGCACTGCCATGTCCACCCGCGCTTCGGGTTTGAGCTGGCGGGCCATCACGTAGTCGTAGGTATCGAGGTCGGGCTGCACGTTGGCATTTTTGAGATAGACCGCTTTTTCGCGGTCGAGCACCAGCAGTCCGGCGTATGCTGCGCCCACATCGCCGGTAACGCAGATCAGGTCTTTTTCGCGGGCACCGCTTCGGTAGATGATGTCGGACTCGGCAGCTTTGCCGAAGGCCGTAACGGAAATCACCATTCCCTGGCGGGAGCTGGAGGTATCGCCGCCGAGCAGCTCCACCCCATAATTTTTGCAGGCCTGCCGGATGCCTTTGTACAATTCGTCGAGGGCTTCGATGCTAAAGCGGCTGCTCACCGCGATGCTCACCGTAATTCCATAGGCCCGTGCATTCATCGCAGCTATATCGCTCACATTTACCGAAACGGCTTTGTAGCCCAGGTGTCGCAGCGGCACATAGGCCAGATCAAAATGAACCCCCTCCAGCAGCAGGTCTGTCGAAAACACCTGTACCTCGCCCTCCGAAGTGCGAACCACTGCGGCATCGTCTCCGATGCGGCGCAGCACATCCGGATTTTGCTCCGGGAAATTGCGGGTGAGGCGTTCGATCAGGCCGAACTCTCCGAGGGACGAAACAGGTGTAAGTGATGACATAGACAGATAAAAAGCTTAGCCGGGGTGATAAAAGTAACAAATCATTCCGAGCAGAAAGCACCGGATCATTTACACTTCGGTTGCCCACAGGTTATCAACGAAATTATCCACGTAAAGTTAAGGAGTTTGTCTGTGCAATGATTTCTTTATCAATCCTTTCTGAATGAAAACCAGAGATATCCACAAAATCCTGTATGGGGAAAACTTATGAAAGTGTCTGTGGTCAGGCCATCTGTGAACAAAGACCGGGGGGAATCAGCCCCAAATCAATCTTCTTTTCTGAGCTTAATTCTTAAATAGATTTTTATTAAAAAGTATTAGAACTATTAGAGGGTGTGGATTGGTGGATAACAGAATTTACGGTCTATTGACTTTATCGTTGTCCACGTTTACCCCGGCAACATCCACAGTCCGAAAGTGCTTCTGTTAAGAAAATGTTATGCAGATATGACTAATTATGATCCGGATAACACAGAGACAAGAGCGTATGTATATGCTTATTTCACAGCCGCTTATTCCGGAACTTGCGATACGCGGATACTTGCAAAAGTTCACATATCCGGTATAAGATCCGGGCAGCTCCGGCGGCGCTTATCTACATTTCCACAAGGGTGTGGACAAAGGGACGTATGCATAACTTTTCATAAGTGGATTGTGAATGGGGCGTTGATAAAAGACAAGAAATACACAGCCTGTGTGGATGAACTCCGGGTTTCCCCCAAATTGTGAATAAGTCTGACATGTGTGGATAAGGCTTTGCACCGGGTGATTCGGGTGATCCACAAATTTGGGGAAAGCATGTGGATATGTGGGTGTTGATAATCAATAAGTTAGCGGCTTATGCACAGCTCTGTGGACAAAGTTTGGGGCATAAAAGTGACCGGAAAAAAGAAAACCTTACATGTGTAAGGTTTTCAAGTGGCTGAGTATCAGTTATTCACCTTTAAAAGTGGGTTTTCGCTTCTGGAGGAAGGCGGCGACCCCTTCGAAGAAGTCTTTGGTGCGGAAGTTTTCGCCCTGGCTCACGGCTTCCTGCTCCACAGCAGCTGCGAGACCTCCGCGGGCGGCGGCCCGGACATTGGCCTTGGTATTGCGGAGGGCGGTAAAGGGACCATTGGCAATCAGCGCGGCCATCTTTTCCACGGCTTCGTCCAGCTCCTCATCGGGGAGGGCCTGGTTGATGATTCCCCACTGGCCGGCTTCGGCACCGGAGATCATGCGGTGGGTGAGCATCAGTTCGAGGGCGCGGTGGTAGCCCATGCGCTCCAGCATAAAATAAGCGCCCCCGCCATCGGTAGAGAGTCCGATCTGGGTAAATATCTGGCTAAAGCGGGCGGTCTCGGCGGCATAGACCAGGTCGCAGGCCAGGGCAAAATTAAAGCCCACTCCCACGGCGACGCCTCTTACTTTCGCGATAAAAAGTTTGTCCATGTCGCGCATCGCCTGTACGAGCGGATTGTAGGTGCTGCGGAGAAACTCCGCCACATCAAATCCTCCCTGAAGAGATGACGGATCGAGGTCGGCGCCCGCGCAAAAATCTTTGCCATCGCCTTCAAGAATGACCACCCGGCTGTCGTCGTCGCGGGTTTCCAGCACAAGGGCCAGAAGCTGGCGGGCCATCGCACCGCTGATCGCGTTTTTGCGGGAGGGGTTCGAAATCGTAAGGGTCTTGATAAATCCCTGGCGGGTAGCCGTAACGGTAGCGCTCATAAAAATAGTAGTTGTGAAAGGCTTGGAACTTCTACCTAAACTACATAAATTTATGATGCATGCATACATTTATAACAAAAAGACCCTCCCATGGCCAGACAATATGTAAGTACCCGGAATGTACGTTTTTTGCTGCACGAAGTAAACCAGATCGAAGACCTGCTTCAGCATGAGCGCTATGCCCACCACGACCGCGAGTCCCTGGATATGATGCTCGATGCTGCGAAGCAACTGGCAGATGTGTATCTGTTTCCGCATTATGAATCTATGGACCGTCAGGAACCCGAACTTCGCGATGGTCAACTCTATGTGCATGAAAGTGTGCGGCCTTACCTCGATGCGATGGGAGAAGGCGGCTGGATCGGAGCGGTAGCGCCCATAGAAGATGGCGGGATGCAGGTACCTCACATGCTGGGCGTTTCGATCGGCTTTATTATTTCGGCGGCAAATAATGGAGCGACCAGTTTCACCGGACTTACCGCAGGCGCTGCCAACCTGCTGATTTCATTTGCCACTGCCGAACAAAAAGCCAAATATCTGCCCATGATGTATGCAGGTAAATGGCAGGGAACGATGGCCCTCACAGAACCGCAGGCTGGAAGTTCCCTTTCAGACATCACCACCTCGGCTGTGCCGCAGGCAGACGGAAGCTACAAAATCAAAGGCCAGAAAATTTATA